>JAILIQ010000286.1 GCA_024695205.1 Lachnospiraceae bacterium | reverse complement strand
GAAGTATCCCTCTCGACATGTGTTTCTATCAGGAAGACTATGCGCCTTGCTTCAATATCGATATGAAGCTTCTTTGCGCGGTTATAGATGTCCACCAGAAGCAGATTGTCCAAAAGAAGGTTCTTGATAAAGTTATCCTTATCATAGCGTTCCTTGTACGCGGTCAAAAGGTTCTGCACCTGAAACGCCGCCATTCTCCCGACCATGTATACATCCTCCGAATCCCCCTTCACAAGAAGAATATACTCAAGCTGCTGGTCGTCATATACCTTGAAGAACTGATAGCCTGAAAGCGACTGGCTCTCGGCGGGCGAACCCACGAATGAAAGCACTGCATTCTCATACTCCTCGGCATTGCTCATGGTTGTAGCCAGCGCTTTCCCTTCAACATCCATAACGCACAGGTCTATTCTGGTGATGGACTTGATGCCTTCAATGGTACTCTGCAAGATCTGATTTGAAATCATATGTAAACCCTCCCAATAATCCTAACACATTCAGTAATTATTTTAACACTTTATACAAAAGTTGTAACACAAAAAAAGAACGGAGCCAATATCGGCTCCGTTCCGAAGTTCATATAGATCAGTGGGTGATGACCTGCTCGGTCTCCTTATCGAAGATATGGATCTTGCTGAGGTCAAACGCAACCGTGATGGAATCACCGGGTCTTGCTGTAGTGCGGGGATTAACCCTTGCGGTAATCTCATAGGTATCAACATCGAGATACAGGAATACTTCTGCGCCCAGAAGCTCGTATACACGGACTGTAACATCGATCTTGGAATCGGGAGAGTTGCTGATGAACATCTCTTCATCCTTGATATCCTCGGGACGGATACCAAGTACAACCGTCTTGCCCTCGTATCCGGCATCGATAAGCTTCTTGGCCTTAAGTTCGGGAACAACGATGGTGTTTGAACCAAAGGTAAGAGTAACCTTATCGCCGTTGCGTCCTACTACGCTGTCGATGAAGTTCATCTGAGGTGAACCCATGAATCCTGCAACGAACAGGTTCTGAGGCTGATCGTAAAGGTTCTGGGGGGTATCAACCTGCTGGATAAGACCGTCCTTCATAACTACGATACGGGTACCAAGTGTCATAGCCTCGGTCTGGTCATGTGTTACGTAAATGATAGTGGTCTCAAGTCTCTGGTGAAGCTTTGAGATCTCGATACGCATCTGCACACGCAGCTTTGCGTCAAGGTTTGAAAGAGGCTCGTCCATAAGGAATACCTTAGGATTACGAACGATCGCACGACCCATTGCAACACGCTGTCTCTGTCCACCGGAAAGAGCCTTGGGCTTACGGTCAAGCAAATGCTCTATATCAAGGATCTTGGCGGCCTCGTGAACCAGCTTGTCAATTTCAGCCTTGGGAGTCTTGCGAAGCTTCAGACCGAATGCCATATTGTCATAAACCGACATATGAGGATACAGAGCGTAGTTCTGGAATACCATCGCGATATCACGATCCTTGGGCTCAACGTCGTTCATGAGCTTATCGCCGATCCAGAGCTCACCCTGGGTGATCTCCTCAAGACCTGCGATCATACGAAGTGTAGTAGACTTTCCGCATCCCGACGGGCCTACGAAAATAATGAATTCCTTGTCCTGGATCTCAAGGTTGAAATCCTTAACAGCAACGAATCCGTTGGGATAAACTTTCTGAATGTTTTTTAACGATAAACTAGCCATTACAACTCTCCTTTGAATTTGAAATACGGGACCAACCCGCAATTTGACTGTATACCATATGATACAGGAAACCGCAGAAAAAAACTATATCTGAATTTACCAAAATCTTTTTATCTATTTTGTAAATTTTGCATAAGTAAAACGCCGGTTATTTTTTCATGTCCCGAAATCGACTGTCCAAACATGCTCAACCCCTGATTTATCGGGCATTTCCAGGCTTTTATTCATTTTGTACAAACAATTGTAAATACTTACACGACTGTTTGTCGCCGGGCAATAGAACGGCAGTCCCATTCCCTTCGTCGATCAGTCGACGGAGTAACCGCCCGCAACATATAAGGTCATATTTCCGGATGCAAGGATGCTGCTGTCTTCACCGACTGCCAGAAGCATGGAATACAGCACTGCGGTAGTTCCGCCTTCAAACATATCGCCTGTTGTCATGTTCAGGAAACCGGTACCGTCACCTATCCTGCCCGTCCCCGTGTATACTACGACAAGGCCGCCGTCCGAAACCGAAAGCCGTTGTCCCTTACTGAGTCCGATCTTTTCGAATCCGCCGGTTTTACCGGACGAATAGCGGTCTTCATTACCTGAGCCGGTTCCGGAGCCTGCATCCGAGCCTGTCAGTCCCTGTTCAAGAGTTTTAAGCCTGGAATCAAGATAGCTGAGGGTCACGATCGGATCGCCCTGGGTCCCGGGCTCCGCTCCGCCGGCCCCGAAGGCCATTCCCGCTCCGAACAGACCTCCAGCAGTCAGCACTACGGCAAGAAATATCGCAATCTTTTTTAATCTGTTGTTCATGCCGGTCTCCTCTCATTCAATCCGAAGTATCCGCAAAACGTATCCACGCTAACGACCGTTCCGCCTGATCACTCACTTTATCCGTGATATGACCATATTTAACCGTGTCAGTAAAGTATGTCATACAGCAAACCCGCGACCGCATCAGTATCCAGCCTGCTCGATTCATTTCTCTCCTCTACCGGCGCATCGGTAAAGGTTACGTCCCTCTTGTCGAGCAGATCCCATGTGTCAAGATATCGAAGCCTCTGGTCGGTGCTCCAGTTGGACACACAATCCCTGAACCTTTCTTCCAGAAAGCCTTTA
Source organism: Lachnospiraceae bacterium (assembly GCA_024695205.1). Lineage (GTDB taxonomy): Bacteria > Bacillota > Clostridia > Lachnospirales > Lachnospiraceae > RUG11977. The sequence continues at coordinate 6,491 of JAILIQ010000286.1, read as the reverse complement.
AGACTCCCCTCGGTCCCGTAGCCGCTTTTCATTGAAGCTTCATCCTCTGCGAAGCCCATCACGGTTTCATCACTGTATTCCCGGATACTGAACACCTTATTGAAGTTTTCTCCGGTCATCGCCGTATAATAAACGATATTGCAGCTCAGCATCTCTGAGAGGATCCGGCGCCCCGCGTCAAAAGCCCTGTCACTGTTGTAATATTTCAACAGTTCCGAAAATGTAACCGTCTGCGGAAGTGTCGTATTATCCGGCGTAAGCAGGGTATAAAGCCCGGCGCTCATTGTATATGAAACATCGGTATCTATCCTGATATAATCAAGCTTTCCTTTGCCCGAGCCGAGTATCCCGAGCAGGATCTGATCGATCCTGTGTGTTTCGGGATCAACTGCGTAAATGATCTCGGAAGTGGTCTTTAAAAGCACCGTATTATCGTACCCGGCATCGTTGCCGCTTTCTTGGGTTTTACCCGAAGGATCGGCTGTCCCGTCTGCATCGGCTCCCCCCGTTACTCCGGGGACTCCTGTTACTCCTACTCCGGTTTCATCCGTTTTATTATTTACATTCTCAGAATGTCCTGACGGCGTTTTCTGTCCGGCGCCCCCGTTACGTATGTACCCGGCAAGGGCATAGCCTCCGAATACAGCAAGAGTTATGAGCATCAGGCACAGGACAAATATCAGCAAGCCCCTGCTCTTCCCGCCGGTTATTTCGTTTTTCGTCCTGCTGCCGCTCCCTCCGGCACTCTTCGCTTTTGTCCTGTTGCCGCCACCGCCGGCCGTCTTCGGTTTTGTCCCGCTGCCGCTTCCTCCGGCTGTCTTCGGTTTTGTCCTGTTAGTGCTTCCTGCCGGTCTGCCCCCGCTTCTTCCGGAAGCGGAAGTGCGTTGCCCTTTTTTACTGATCTGTGCCATTTGATCTATATTCCTGTATTATTTCCCGGATTCATGTCCAACCGCCGTCAAATGTGATGATCTGGCCGGTAAGATAGGTACTCTGACTGCAGATCGCAGCCGCCAGCCCGGCAACTTCTTCGGGCAGGGCAAATCTTCCCGCGGGGATCTCTTCGCAGAGCTCCTTACGCTCCGCCTCGTCAAAATGACGGTTCATATCGGTATCTATGCACCCGCAGGCTATCGCGTTTACTGCGATATGCGACGGGGCAAGCTCCTTGGCCAGAGCCTTCGTAAATGCGTTCACTCCGCCTTTCGACGCCGAGTAGGCCACCTCACAGGACGCTCCGACATTGCCCCAGACGGACGAAATATTCAGTATCCGGCCTTCTCCGGCAGCCAGCATATGCGGGATCGCCTCCCTGCTGCAATAATGCAGGGCACTTAAGTTCACCGCCATTATCCTGTTCCATGTTTCGTCATCGGTATCCTGTGACAGTCCGATATGCGATATTCCCGCATTATTTATCAGGATATCGATCCCGGGCTTGCCTTCCCGTTCGTCGACAAGACTCTCTATAGTGCGAAACATCTCACGCACAGCCGCCGGATCTCCCACATCGCATGCTATGGTGTTGACGCTGCCCGCGATCCCTTTTTCTGTGCGCAGCTTCACAATTTCTGCCGCGACCTCTTCAAGCCTTTCCCCGCCGTGCAGCGAGTTAAGAAAGAGCCTGCTTGAATCCTCTGCCATCTTCAGGGCGATCGCACGTCCTATACCGCGTGAAGCGCCTGTGATCAAAACATTTTTCATTTTAAGAATACGAACTCCTCGATTTCGCAGATCGTACGGTTCTCGAAGAACTGCCTCATCCAGTTTCCTTTTTCCGTGCCTATCTGCGCCTTAAAAAATACCGCATGCCTTCCTGTCAGACTTTTGATGCGTCCTTTATACACGCCGTCGCCAAGCCCTGTATCCACGCTTCCGAGGATTTCCCCGTTATCGTAATCATCGGCTGTTACAACGATCCTGCCCGCGCATCCCGTTCCGCGGCATTTCAGCGCAAGCTCCATGGTCTTTGTGGAATCATCCTCACCGAAATCAAAATATTTGTAACCTATGATGCATCCGTCTTTTATCTGCGTGATAACCCGTTCGAACACGCTCTTCTCGGTGATGAAGCAGCCTCCCCTGAGCACGCAGGCGATATCCGCGCTTACGGCCCTGTAAGGATTCAATGACTCCTCAAATCCGAGCGAAGTCATTTCCACAGGCGGTATGGTCCCGTCCGGAAGTATTTCGATCTTCTCGACACAGGCGCGCCTTGAGGAAATGGAATTATTGGTCATGCGGTGATAGAAAATGTACCACTGCCCGCCTATCCTGCAAATGGATCCGTGGTCGTTCCCTCCCGGGAAATCCACGCCGTTGTCGATAATGTATCCGCGATATGTAAACGGTCCCACGGGAGATTTTGAGGTCGCATAAGCCAGCCTGCTGCCCTTCCTGGGCGAATAGATCAGGTAATAGGTATCTCCGATCTTACGGGGCGAGCTCGCCTCAAAGAAACGTCTTTCCTCGGGCACTTCCTCGCCGTCGTCTATCACATGTTTTATCAGGCTTCCCGGTATCACGGTGTGCATGTCGTCAGGATCAAGCTCATTCATGTTCGAAGCCGTAAAGCCGTAATAAACATATACTCTCCCGTCGTCGTCAACAAGCACTCCCGCATCATTGAAGATGCCATCATCCCCGGCATCCTCGGGCGCATAATTATATGTCGAGATCAGTTTAAAAGGTCCCTCGGGCCGGTCGCTTACGCTCACACAACCCTTAGCCCCCAGAATATACGTGTAAAGATAATATTTCCCGTCTTTTTCCACACAATCCGGCGCATAGAGCGGATTCTCCGTATGTGTAACGCTTGAGGGATGATCGCTGTCCGGTCTCGTGTGAAAACTGTGTCCGTGGCATGTCCAGTTATTCAGGTCATTGACCGGAGCACTCCAAACTTTCAGCTTGTAATCGCAGAATTCATCGCATCCGTACCTGTCATGCGATCCGTAAATATAAACCCTGTCCCCGAATTGTCTCGGTTCGCCGTCCGGAATGTATTCCCACAACGGTAAAAAAGGATTTGCCATACCCCACCTCCAAATGAATGAAAAATTAAGCCGTCCTTCGTCTTAAATCTTTAATAAACACACATTTTAACCATAAAGGAGACAACGCAGGGTTAATGCGCCGTCTCCTTTAAATATGCGGCTTATGATGTCATGCCTTCCCGAAAGCAGCTTCCGTCTCAGGGCTCGATCCTGGTCTTTCCGCCCATATAAGGCTGAAGAACCTTGGGAATGTTCACACTGCCGTCCTCATTAAGATTGTTCTCAAGGAACGCGATGAGCATACGGGGCGGTGCAACAACGGTATTGTTGAGCGTATGTGCAAAATACTTGCCGCCTTCTCCGACAACCCTGATCCTGAGCCTGCGTGCCTGCGCATCTCCGAGATTCGAACACGATCCGACCTCGAAATACTTCTTCTGACGGGGTGACCATGCTTCAACGTCACAGGACTTAACCTTAAGATCGGCAAGATCTCCCGAGCAGCACTCAAGCGTACGAACGGGGATATCCATCGATCTGAACAGATCGACCGTATTTTTCCAGAGCTTATCATACCAGATCATGCTGTCTTCCGGTTTGCAGATAACGATCATTTCCTGCTTTTCAAACTGATGGATACGGTAAACGCCTCTCTCCTCTATACCGTGAGCTCCCTTTTCCTTACGGAAACAGGGTGAATAGCTGGTCAGGGTATGGGGAAGAGTCTCCTCCTGAACAATTGTATCAATGTACTTTCCGATCATCGAATGCTCGCTGGTTCCGATCAGATACAGATCCTCGCCCTCGATCTTGTACATCATCGCATCCATCTCGGCAAAGCTCATAACACCGGTAACAACGTCACTTCTGATCATGAAAGGCGGTACACAGTATGTAAAGCCTCTGTCGATCATAAAATCACGCGCATATGCGATAACTGCCGAATGAAGTCTTGCGATGTCGCCCATCAGATAGTAGAAGCCGTTTCCCGCTACGCGGCGGGCAGCATCAAGATCGATGCCGTGAAGCTTCTCCATGATATCGGTATGATAAGGGATCTCAAAATCGGGAACCTTAGGCTCTCCGAAGCGCTCAAGCTCAACATTGCAGGTATCATCTTTGCCTATCGGAACACTCGGATCGATAATGTTGGGGATCAGCATCATGCGCTTGGTTACTTCTTCCTCAAGCTCTGTCTGCTTCTTCTCGAGTTCTGCGAGTCTGTCGCCGAATTCGGCAACCTGCTTCTTAACCTCTTCGGCCTCTTCCTTCTTGCCCTGCCCCATAAGAGCACCGATCTGTTTGCTCAGAGTGTTGCGCTTGGCACGCAGATCGTCCGCCTCCTGCTGTGTAGTACGTCTTTCGGCGTCGATCGAGATAACCTCATCCACCAGAGGCAGCTTCTGATCCTGAAATTTATTTCTGATGTTCTGCCTTACAACCTCAGGATTTTCGCGTAAAAACTTAAGATCAATCATTTAAATATATCTCCTTCCGGCTTTCGCCTTATTTAATCTTGGTATTGTATCGAACCGTTATCCCTGTTCGGGAAATACTGTCCGGTCGGATCTTATTTAAGGCAAGATCTGTTCCGTGATCCTTAAGCAAGGCGGAAAAGATGTACCTGTGTATCTATGCACATTTTATCAGAATACATATCTCATAAAATGAGTTTTATTGATCAGCGGCTCCCAGGTCTCATAATCAACGATACCGTCGGGTTCAAGCCCGTTATCTTCCTGGAATTTCTTAACGGCCTTATCAAGCTTCTTGCTGAAGTTCGACGTCTCGTTCGCAAGATAACCGAGCCTTACAAGCCTCTGCGACAGATTCTTTATGACGGTATTGTCCATTCCCTCGGCTCCCCTGTAAAGGATCGGGAACGGTTCGTCACTGTCGTACTGCAGGAATCCGAGCTCAAAATACTGGAAATGCATCGTATCCGCGCAGATATCATAATTGCCGCCCCAGAACCAGCCGTAATCCTCAAAGATCGCGATCACTTCGTCAGGAATGCAGTAGGGATTCTTTTTGTTTCTCAGATCATTGCCCTTGCCAAGGAAATAATCGTTGTCATAATCGCCCATATTGATATCAAGGGCAACTCCGAATGCATGGGTTGACATAAGCTTCGAGCTTACAAGACCGACGCCTCCGACCTTCCTGTATGTATAGCCCCTCAGGTAGTTGAACGGGAACTGTATATCCAGCAGATAGATATCGCTGAATATACATCTGCAACTGTCGGCCAGATTCGCATGTATCGTAAGGGGCCAGTAGGTTGAATACTTCTCACCCTTACTGTTGATCTTCCAGACGGGCACGTCTATCGTGACCATCTTTTTGGCGGTTTCCTCGTCACTCCTGAAGCCTTCAGGCATATTGCCGACCTTGTAGATCTTCTTTTTCCTGCCGGTGATGAACATATACCGGTCATTATCCGAATCGAGGGGAATGCTCCTTGCACTTGCGACGACCGCCTCATCATAATGATCCGGGGATGTCACGAGCAGTGATTCGATATATTCCGGAGTTTCCTTATATCTTGCCAGTTCTTCGGCCTGCTGTCTTGCCAGCTCTTCAGCCTGCAGCCGGGCGAGCTCTTCCTCGGTAAGTACGTTCGCTGCCGCATCATCCTCCGATGTCTCATCACCGTTCTCCCCGGCAATGTCTGCACCGGGTTCTGTCACATCAGGGTCTTCATCCTGTTTTACCGTTATCGGACTGCCGGTCGGGGGCGTGTCATCATTCGGATTATCCGCAACAAGGACCGGATCGATATCCGTATAGTCCGTTTCGGGTACTCCGAAATCATCCTCTGAGGCGTAGCCTTCCATATTGGCAATTATCTCCTCATCGGTCAGTTCCTGCAGCTCCTGATCCTGCAGTTCATCTTCCGCCTTGACATTTGCATCCGTCCGGTTGATAAACGCAACCGACACAACGAATAACAGCACGATCGTCATTCGTATCAGCAAATGAAGGTAAGCATTGGGTTTACTCATTTTTCCTCTTTCCCTTTATTTCTCCTGTATTATTATATCAGATAATTATTGATCGTATCAAATAATTCCTTTTCGTCGACAGGCTTACGCAAATAAGCATTCATGCCGTTTTTGAGAGCCTTGGCTTCCTCCTCCGGCATAGATGATGCCGAAAGGGCGATGATCGGTATGATCGCGGCATCCTGCATATCACTTTCGCGGATCCTCATCGCCGCCTCAAATCCGTTCATATGCGGCATCTGAATATCCATAAAGATCATGTCGTAATAGAAAGGATCATGTCCTTCATACGCTTCGCAGGCTTCCCTTCCGTCGAGCACAATGTCGGTCTCAAGCCCTCTGTAGCCCATCAGCGTAGCTATGATCTCTCCCATCATCATATTGTCTTCGACGATCAGGATACGTCTTCCGATCTACATCTCATTGTATTCCTGTTGTGGCATTTCCACAACAGTTTTTTCTTTCGTCCCGGAAGTTTCTTCTTTGACCT
>JAILIQ010000284.1 GCA_024695205.1 Lachnospiraceae bacterium | reverse complement strand
TGCGTCAGAGTATAGGTCTGCAGGCATTTGCACAGCGTAATCCTGTTGATGAATACAAGCTTCAGGGCTTCGACATGTTCCAGGAAATGATCGAAGGCATCGAGGAAGACACCGTGCGTATGCTGCTGCGCGTTCAGGTTGAGCGTAAGCTTGAGCGTGAGCAGGTTGCGAAGGAGACCGGAACCAACAAGGATGATACCGTCACCAATGCGCCCGTGAAGCGTTCGGCCAAGAAGATAATGCCTAATGATCCCTGCCCCTGCGGAAGCGGCAAGAAGTTCAAATTCTGCTGCAAGGGGAACGGAAAGTACGACTGAAATATCATACAGGGCAACGGATTATGACGATGCGGTTTTTGTGAAGCATTGGAAATGTATGACATTACGGTTGCAGAAAGGATTATGTATCATATGGTAGCATTAGACCAGATAAAATATGAGCTGAATCAGTATCAGAAGCCTCTTGAGGAAGTGGGCGCATCTCTTGACCTTAAGAACAAGGGTTACAGGGTCGAGGAGATCGAGGGCATCATGGAGGAAGAAGGCTTCTGGAATGATGCCGAGAAGGCTCAGAATTACATGAAGGAACTTAAAAACCTCAAGGACACGATCGCCGGTTATGAGGAGCTGCAGAAGAGATTTGAAGATCTGTATGCGCTGATCGACATGGTCAATGAGGAAAATGACGAATCCATGGTGGATGAAGTCAGAGAGGAATTCGACGGCTTTGTAAAGGAATTCGAGGATATGAGGATCTCGACCCTTCTTGACGGCGAATTTGACAAGGATAACGCGATCGTGACGCTGCACGCCGGAGCCGGAGGAACAGAGGCCTGCGACTGGGCAAGCATGATGTACCGCATGTATTCGATGTGGGCTCAGGCAAGAGGTTTTTCACTCGAGCTGCTTGATTGTCTTGAGGGTGATGAAGCCGGCTATAAGGCGATCACATTCCAGATCAACGGAACAAACGCTTACGGCTATCTGAAATCGGAACACGGTGTTCACAGGCTTGTCCGCATGTCGCCGTTTAACGCGCAGGGCAAGCGCCAGACATCATTTGTATCATGCGACGTCATGCCGGATATTGAAGAGGATCTTGATATAGACATTCCCGAAGAGGATATCCGTATCGATGTATTCAGATCATCGGGAGCCGGCGGACAGAAGGTTAACAAGACTTCATCCGCGATCCGTATTACCCATTTTCCGACGGGAATCGTCGTATCCTGCCAGAATGAGCGTTCACAGTATCAGAACAAGGATAAGGCCATGCAGATATTAAAGTCGAAACTCCTTATCCTGAAGCAGCAGGAGAATCTTGACAAGACCGCAGATATCCGCGGAGAGGTCAAGGACAACAATTTCGGAAGCCAGATAAGGTCATATTTCCTGCAGCCTTACAAGATGATCAAGGATCTGCGCACAGGCGTGAGCACATCCAACGCCGACGCGGTCTTAAACGGCGATATCGACCTGTTTATCAACGGTTATCTGAAGTGGCTCAAGCAGGGCTGTCCTCCTTATAAGGGCGGGGATATCGAGTGATCCTGCAGCTGGGAAACCATTATCCGAAGGTGTTTTGATTTGTTTTATTTACGGAGGTGCGTTATGTTTGCGACACAGGTTATTTTCGGAGTGAACGGGCAGAAATATTCTTTGAACAGTCTTTATGTAAGAGCTGTGGAGCACGCGCAGAACATCACGATGCTTCCCGGTGCACCCGGATGTATCGCAGGTGTTACAGAGCTGCGCGGAGAATGGATACCGATCTGCGATCTGAACATTAAATTCAAGACCGGTGTGCAGGGGAAACCCGACAGAGAGGTCATCTTCGTAAATTATTCACAGGGCTGTATCGGCTGTCTGGTCGATGCCGTTCATGAGATCGGTGCGGTTACCGAGGATCTGCAGATGAAGCTCCCCAACATTATTCAGACCGAACAGACGTCATATGTCGAGGGGATCGTTAGACATAAGGGCGAGCTTGTTACGGCGATCCATCACGAGAGCATCTTAACGCCGAATGAGGCGGCGCAGCTTTCGGTCGCAATGAAGGGACTGCTGCGTAAGAAACAGGAGGAGCAGGATGCACTGCTTGCCGCCGAGGCCGCAAGGAAAGAGGCTGAGGAAAAGTTGAAGGCAGAAAATAAGGAATAACGATATAAGCGAGGGCCGGATTTGCCTATACACAGGTGAATCCGCCCAATTGAAAAAAGGCAATTCCCGCTGAACAAACAGGTCGCGGGAATTTTTTATAATATATAACTCTACCAACAGTATAAAAATATTTATACGAATAGTATCATCAGTGTATTCCGTTAATAAAAAAACTGATGTATCATTAAGCCATAAACAAGGCAGACCGTATTGGAGGGATTATGAAACCTAATATTGCAGAAAATATCAAAACATTCAGAAAAGAAAGAAAACTGACTCAGGAGCAGCTTGCGGAGGCAATGGGAGTGACGACCGGGGCTGTGCATAAGTGGGAAGCCGGTCTTTCGACACCTGAACTTTCAATGGTTATGGAGCTTGCCGACTTCTTTGATGTTTCTGTGGATGTCCTTCTCGGATACGAAATCCGGGACAACAGGGAAGAGACGATTAAAAAGAGGCTTTCGGATTATTGTAAAACAAGAAATCCGGAGGCGCTTTCAGAAGTGGAAAAAGCGTTGCAGAAGTACCCGAATTCTTTTGAGATCGTTTACGCGGGTGCAGTTGTTTACCGGTTATTCGCAATCGGCGGGAAGCATGAAAAAGAGGTGCGCAGATCCCTGGAGCTTTATGAAAAGGCATTGGCGCTGCTGCCTCAGAATAAGAATCCTGAGATCGGCGAACAAACAATTTACGGTGGCATCGCAGGCGCTTACGAGCTTCTCGGCGAATATGACAGATCAATGGAGATACTTAAGAAGCACAATCAATACGGGATATTTAATCATGAAATCGGACTGGGACTGGCTTTCTTTCAAAAACGATACAGTGAAGCGGAGCCTTATCTGTCACAGTCACTGGTAAACTGTTTTTTGGAGATGACCAATACCGTTCTCGGCCTTGCTCTTGTACTTGGAAAGTAAAAAGACTATGCATCGTCCCTTGATATCATAAAGTGGGAAAAAAACAATATCAATATGTTCAAAAAAGGGAAGGAGAGCGGTTTTCTGGATAAGGTTGAGGCTATGACATTAGTGATCAGGTCATATATTTATTTGCAAATGAAAAAACGAAAAGATGCGGAAGAATGTATGAAAGAAGCATATCGGATAGCCGGATGTTTTGATAAAGAACCCAGTTTCAGCGGGAGTTGTTTCCGCTTTGTGAACCTCACGAGCGACACGAGTTTCCATGACGGACTCGGTTTTTCGGCAGGAGAAAGCATCGAAACAATACTCAGCATCCTCGATAATAAGGAATTAATACAGCTTTGGAGGAACGAACACAAATATGGAAACTAAAAATGTCTTTACAAACCGAAACTTCAGGCTTGTGTTTTTCGGGGCGCTTGTTTCGGAGCTTGGCGGAGGACTCTACAGCTTCGCGGTAAGCTTTTATATCCTGGAAATAAGCGGTAACAACGCATTTTTACAGGGATTGTACCTTGCCCTTTGCGGTGTGATGCTTCTGATCTTCACGCCTATCGGAGGTGTGCTCGGAGACAGGTTCAACAAAGCCGGCATCATGTCTGTGTGTGATTATATCAAGGGCGGTCTGATAATCGTCGCTACGGTGCTGATGATCCTGTTTAATGCCGCAACGGCGCATATTGTAATATTGTTTATCGTCGGGGCCGTGGGCAATGCCGTGAGCGGTATATTTTCGCCTGCAGCGGGGGCCCTGTTCCCGCATATTATCGAAGAAGAAAGGCTTCAGCAGGCAAATTCCTATTTTACGATCAAAAGTTCATTGCTCGGCATCTTCGGCGTGGTCCTTGCAGGCATCATGTATTCTGCAATGCCTGTAAACACGCTGTTCCTGATAGTCGGTGTATGCTATGTGCTTTCAGGCGTTTCAGAAATGTTCATCCGGTATGAGACAGAAAAACGACAGGAAAAGCTTACGATCGGACTTGCTCTTGCGGATATGAGGGACGGTATCAGGTATATTGCGGCGAAAAAAGCTATACTGGTATTTATGCTGTCCATATTGTTTATCAACTTCTTCTTTACGCCTGTAACCTCCAATTTCCTGCCCTTCTTCATAAAAACAGATGTTGCGGCGGCAGCATCTTATCTGTTTGACAGTGTGCTGAAACCTGAAATGTGGTCATCGGTTGTAAGCGTGATGTTTGGCGTAAGCTCCCTTGTGAGTGCAGCGATCTTAAGCGCCCGAAAGCCGGATGAAAAATGCGGCCGGAAGGTTTCGATCCTCATTGCCGTAATCTCTGTCGTTATGATAATGCTGACGGTAAGCTTTTGGCTGTTTGTGGATATGGGAAGATCACTGAACGTTTTCCTGACAGTCTTCTGCGCAGGATCACTGATCATAGGTTATCTCATTCCTGCCATAAATATCCCTGTTGGCACAATGTTCATGCGTGTTGTTGACCGGGACAAGCTGAGCAAGGTCGGAAGTATCACGAATGTTTTCTCCCAGGGACTTATTCCCATAGCCACAGCTTTGGCTGGTATCATTCTCCAGAATCTCGGAAGTACGGCGCTTCTGCTCGGATGTTCCGTGGGTTTTACAGCTACGGCATTATTTATGATCTTCAATAAGGATGTGAAGACGATCTGATCGCGAGTATAACTCAGTCATAAAGCCCGGTTTGCGGCACACAGGCAGTCGCTTGAAAGTTTCTAATTTCCACCTGTCAGCATAACAAAATCCCTTTTAAATATGCTAATATCGTATCGTGCCTAAATAATGAATATTATTCACTATTTGGGTACAAATATCGGGTTTTGAAGGAGGGATTTTTATAATGAAGAGGTTTACAAGTATCTTGTGCTCGCTGTGCCTGGTTTTAGGCATGCTGGCAGGATTGAACCTGACTCCTGCCAAGAAAGCACACGCGGACGAAATACCCGGAAAGGTGACGGTGATCGATTTCAGCGATGAAAGTGCGGCGACAGACTGGAACAGCCTGGCTGAAATTAAAACAGCAACCGGATCGGCGATCACGGTCGGGGGAAAAACGCAGTGGAATCACGGTGTGATAATCATTGAGCCTCAGAACGGATGGGGTTATTCAGATATCTGGAGTGACAGGGGAGAGTCTCTTACCGTCCAGAAGCTCAGTGCGGTGATAAGTACCGTAACGGCCAATTCCGGAGGCAAGATTCCGGATGCCGTAAAGAACCTGTTTGATTCATACAGTGACGAGCAGAAAAACACATTAGAAGCTGTTTATATTAACAGGGCACTGTATAATAAGATCTACTACGGCAGTGTGACCGTAGAGTTTGAAAAGAACGGTGCTTATTCGGAAACAGAATTTAATATCTTAACGGATCAGTTGCAATTTTCAGGCTCCGAAGGGGAAAATGCGGGTATTACTGTAAATATCGGAGATGAATTTAATATTTTTGATATTGAAAGAGTTAAAACACGGATATTTGACGGCGGTTATACCAAAGCCGATTATTCGATAGCCGAATACGGGATTGATTCTACTCCGCCCAATGCTTTGAAAAGACTGTATGAGTCCGAACAGGATGCGGACTATGGAAAATACCGTGCGGATATAAGCGGTATAAATGCTCTGAAATTGACAAACACTCGAACCGGTGTGTCATATGAGTACCAGGTAAAAATGATCGACGAGAATATGCCGCTCAAAAAGGCAGATTTTAAGATCTCGGATGATGTTAAGGTTATCAGCGATACCGAACCGGACGACTCCGGAAAATACAGCCTGTATTCAAAGGACAGTGCATTCATAAAGGAACTCTCAATTGCTTTTACTCTTCCGAATGACTGTGAGATCGAAGAGGTCACATTTGCGGGGGAAGATCTGGAAGAATCTGTGCCCAGGGTAGTTGATATTAACGAAGAAGGCTATGAATGCCCCGCACGTGCGGAATATAAAAAGACAGGTTCCGATATAACGATCCTGCTCAGCTCCACTCAGGATAATATTGCGTTGCGCAGCTTTTTACGTATTATCATTAAAAAGGGCATAAGTGACTATGTTTACAATTTCAGTATAGATACAGAAAGATGGATGGGCGGTCAGGGCCAACAGCTTATTCCCGCGGCAGTCGGAAGTACTTTGAGGCTGATGGAGTTTATTCACCTGAATGATCCCAACGATGAACAGAAATTATATGACGGGATCACCGACGGAACTTATATTGTAAATATGCAGGGTGTTAAACCGGCATTTGAGAACGGAGTGTTCAAGGGCAAACTGATCGTTTATTATCCCTGTGAGAGAATGAATCTCTGGGATACGACTTCTTCGACGGTATTATACAGCGGAAGTGCGGATATCAGGGTAAAAGCGTCAACACTTATCGAAGCCGGCACATCGGTTGATCTTGCTGAACTTATCAATGGTTACTGGGCTGATTAAGTTAATGTGGATGACAGGAACGGTAATGGGTATGAGCTGACGGAGAAAGTCTTTAAGGCTCCCGCTGCTGTTTCCGAAATAGCAGAATATGTTGTTGCGGTCGGCCATGACAATCTTGCTCTTGCCGAGATCAAGATCAAGGTCTGCCCTGCGGGTTCGCTTCTTACCAGTCTGACAGATGTTGCCAAGACTGTCGAAAAAGATGAGAGCCTTGTTGTAGACGTTGAAGAAGATGATGTTTCATTGCCCAAGGAGACGATCAACAACTTCAAGGACAACGGCGGAGACAACAGTAGTATCATCATCAAGAATAAGAAGAATGCCCATAAGCCGGAATGGCATTTTAATAAAAATGACCTTAAGAATGCCGCACAGAACGATATCAAGCTTGATGTTGCGGTCGGAAATGAACTTGTTAACGAAGAACTTGATAATCTGATCCTGAAATTCAATATCAAGGGTCTGAAGCTCGGATTTGCTTCCAACGGAGTTTTACCGGGTAAGACAGGCGTTCGTTTCTACCTGTCGGCTGAGGAACTGAAGTTATTGGATGATCAGAATAAGGTACAGATGTATTATAATGACCCCGATGCCGGAAAACTGTCGCGTGAGGGAGTAAATCTGTATGTGGCAAGGGACAATAACGGGGCAGCTTATATTGATGTAGAGGTTACTCATAACTCCGATTTCATTCTGACAAGTGCCAATGATGAAGAATATACCGATTCAGAATCTTCAGAGACCTCCGGGTCCGGCACAGGAACCGGTACAGGCACCGGTACAGGAACAGGTACCGGGACAGGAACAGGTACAGGAACAGGCACAGGTACAGATACAAGTACAGGCACCGGAACAGGTACAGGGACAGGTTCCGGAACAGGTACAAGTACAGGCAGCAGTACTTATATTCCTGTAAGTACAGATCCTTCGACAAGTGTTCCGGGTACTTCGACACAGCCTGCCGTAACAGGTGACGACAAGTCTCAGAATACGACCGGCAGCGATACTGTCAAGGAGCCGGAGAAGGCAACCGAAGAAAAGACTCCGGAGCCGAAGACAACCGTAACTACAGATAAGGATGGTTCGAAGACTACAACTACTGTTGTAGAAGACAAAGACGGCAATGTGATCTCGAAGACCGAGGAGATAGTTTCGGTAGATAAAAAGGGAACCGAAACCATGACCACAAAGATCGAGAATGAAGACGGTTCCGTAAAGGAAAGTATTGTTGAGACAACAAGTTCGGGAGATGTTGAAGCAACGACGCTGGAAGTCGATAAGGACGGAAAGCTTAAGATAACGCTTGAAAAAGACAAAACCGACGGCACAGAGGTTGTCAAGGAATTCGTTGAGGCCAAAAAGGGCGGCATCAAGCTTAAGGATTATGATAACAAGAATAATACGACAGCTTCGATCCCCGGATCCGTTGAGGTTGGCGGTAAGAAGTATATCGTTACCACGATCGCCAAGAACTCATTTGCCGGCAATAAGATACTTACCAAGGTTAAGCTTCCTAAATCGATCGTAGAAATAGGAAAAGGCGCATTTAAGGATGCTTCGAATCTGAAGAAGATCGAACTGGGTTCGGGAATCACCAAGGTTAATAAAAATGCATTTGCGGGAATCGCAGAAAATGCGGTCATCAAGATCAAGGCAACTGTCGATGAGTACAAGAGGATAGTTGAACTGATCAAAAAATCAGGTATCAGTGAAACAGTAAAATTCAAGAGAGTCAAGGAATAAGCCTGTGAAGGCAGCAGCCTGGACGGAGGGGTTAATGTTCGAAAAGAGTACCGATGAGTTGAAGAATGAACTGCTTAAGGAAAACAATATAGAGCATTTCATCAGGAAAAATGAAGACGAAATGTATAAAGTCACCGTGCAGGAGATGCTTGGAACGCTGCTTGAAAAATACGGAGAAAAGCAGAAGGATATAATAAAAAGGTCCTTTATTCCTGCCGGATACGCTTATCAGGTATTCGAAGGCCGGAAAAACGCCAGTCGGGATAAGCTGATCAGGCTGGCAATGGCATTCCCTCTGAGTGTTGAGGAAACAAACCGTCTCATCCGCGCCGGCGGGTACAATGAGCTTTACATCAGAAACAAACGTGATGTTCTGATCTTGTACAGCCTTGAAAACAAGTACGGAGTAGGGGAGACAAACGAGTTACTCTACTCAAACGGCGAAGAGCTGCTGTAAACACTGAGTTTTAAATTAAAGACAGCCGCACAGGGCATCTGCTTTGTGCGGCTGTTTTCAGAAGCTTAATAATCATACCCGGTCTCCGGTCCGAATCGGGGAATCCCCTCCGGTATTTCGGAAGAGGGAATACTTACGATATCCAGATCGAAATCAGGATTTATAAACAGTATCGCGGAACGGTCATATACCGCATCTTCGAGGGCAATCTCGACGTGTTCGTGGTAAATGGCGGATGAATCATGAAGAAAACTCAGTTTCATCGGCGGACGGAAATTCCGGCCTGACGTGGAGATCATTACTACAGCCATAGTGGCGGAAGCTCCGGTAATATCAAGTACGTATTGCTTAAGTGCTTCAGGATCGTCGGTTCTAAAGATGTCGTATGAGTTGTCGGGAAAACCTTCATCCAGATCCCGCAACAGTTCGGCGAAGTTGAAAGCATAATAGTATCCGTCCTCGTAAAACCAGTTGATAGTACTGTAAGCAGCCTTGAAGGCGTAAATAAACCCATGATCTTCAAAATCGTCTGAGAGAAGGTAGGCTGCGGCGGTTGCGATATCCTCAGAATATCCGGCATTTTCCGTAAGGACAAGATCGCCCGGAGCAAACCAGATCCAGTCTGAGACGGGATTACAGAGCACAGGGATATTATCGGCCTTTTCAAATCCGCGCAGCTGAAAATAAGTGATCGCATCCTGCAGAGTGTTGATATTCTGTTTCAGATAATCGGGAGACGGAATGCCGTTTTCGGGGGAGAGCATGTCGGCGATCTTTTCTTTTCCGAGAGAGTAGCTGAGCTCCGCCTGACGCCCGTCGTTAAAGGTGGTAACGGCAAATGTCCGTTCACTTACGGTTTTGTCTCCCTGTTTTTGGGTTATGCCTACAAGACCTTCCTTTAAGCCTGTTACGATCCCGTTATGTACAACGGCGACGCTTTCATCGGAAGAGTGCCAGCTGTAGTCGGCGGGATCCGCTATCCCGAGATCCCGGGGTTTGCCCAGATATATTACTTCGGCGTCCTGCCCGGCTTTTTCAAGAAAAGAGGTTTTGTAAGCGGAACGGGTCGAGATCATGCCGGAATAAGGCGAACCGGGAGTTACGGCATAAGAAATATCACCGTTATTGAGGGCCTTTATAGTGTCTTTACGGCAGCCCTGCGGAATGATCGAAATCAACAGTATGAACGCAAATAAAATGTATGTTTTTGATCCTTTTGCGGACATCTTTAACTGATCCTTTCGGAAGTTTATTTTGCCGGCAGGCGTTGCCGGCCAGTGGCGGAGCGGTTTGTGTTACAATGCTTTATCATGGTATGATGAAAACCGTGGCATCAGTCTTTTTGCCGTTTTTCATAATGAATTCAAGCTCGATCTTTCCGGAAGAGGTATCGGTATTTTCGAAAAAACCGGCCGGCAGGACCACTCCGTATCCGTCCTTTGTCATGATCCGGTGTCTTTTACTGATACGTTCTCCGTTACAGTTTATCTGCGCGAGCTTTGAGCCGGTATTGCAGAAAGTGAACAGAACATCATTCCGGATGCTTGTACTGTAATACTGTATGGGCGCCGGGATCATAAGCGGGTAGGCGGGATCATCATGATCCGCATCTTTGATCACGAGGCGGTATTCCCATTTATAATCTTCTCCGGACTCGATACGCAGTTTGTAGGTTCCGTCCTTGAGACGGTTCAGAAACTCCACCGGAAGACACAGTATGCCGTTCTGCAGTTTTAAGTCGCTGCGGGAACGGACGGTGAGCCGGTCTTCGATCGTGCTTTCATCGGACGAATATCTGTCGAGAAATACGCCATAAGACTTATCTTCGAGGCGATAATCGTAAAACAGGAAGGAGCGTGGTGTCTTCTTTGAAAACAGTATGACCGGCGGCCCGGAACTGCTCTCATTTACAGGGATAAGACCGGGATACCGCATTTCTGCGGAGTTGGGGTCATCGTACAGGTTAAAGAGCCTGGGCCGGATGCTTTTGTATGAGTATTCGTCGGGAAGAACATCAAGGTCATAAAAGGATGTACTCCGGGACGATAATCCAAGAAAAACTTTTATGCCGATCAGGAGACATGCGGCAATGACCGGTAATACAAAAAACGCTTTTTTTCGCCGCTTTGCGTCAGGCAAAGATTCCGGCGCAGAAGGATTTTCTGTGGCTGACTGATTTTCTGTGGCTGACGGGTTTTCTGTGGCGGTATGAACGGTATTGAAGGCAGCTTCACCGCGGTCATTGTCGTCAGCGGCATTCTCAAGCGCTTCGGCCATCTCTTCGGCAGACTGGAAACGCTCAACCGGGTCAAACATCGTAGCCCTGTCGGTAAACGATTTTAACCTTCTTCTTTTATCTTCCGCAAGATCACTGTTTTCGCAGATCTGCGAACAGACGATCCCTGCCGAATACAGGTCGGTACGGCAGTCGGTCTGGCTGTAGCCGAACTGCTCGGGAGCCGCATATCCTACAGTACCCAAAAGCCGGGTATCCGAGGAACGGTCGTCATCATGCCATTCCCGTGCTGCGTCAAAGTCAAGCAGCTTCAGCTTCATATCGGGTGTGATGAGGATGTTGGCGGGCTTGATATCCCTGTGTATGAGCGGCGGGTCCATTTTGTGAAGTATATGAAGCGCTTCGATCAGCTGTTTCATAAATGAGCAGGCTTCGTTTTCGGAAAGCCGCCTTTCATGCAACAATCTGCCAAGCTCCGTTCCTTCGATATATTCTTCGACAACACGCAGACCCTCGCCCTCTTCGGCAATCTCGTATATTTTCGGAAAATAGGGTGAGTCGATGCCGGCGATACGTCTGATCAGTGAAAGCGGAGTTTTTTCGGAATATTTTTTCAGGATCACCGGATGATCGGAGCTGTCTAGCGCTATACAGACCCTGGACCTTTCGTGTTCGGCCAAGGTGGTTATGATCTTGAACTGCTGTTCCATTCTGGCTTAAGCCGATCCTCTCTTAAAATTTGGCTGGTTTTCGGACAGTTTCCGGGTCATTGCAGGTGTACTGCGCGTATCCTGCCCGAAATGCTTTCGATATAGCTTTCATCGGGTGTGAAAATGTTTTCGATCCCTTCGGTAACGAGTATTTCATTTTCATCCGTGATGATTATGAAATCAAATTCGGGGTTATCCCGCCAGTAGGCGGTTGCCCTGTCAGCTCCCATTACGAACAGGGCGGTTGATAGACCGTCACAAATGAGAGAATCCTTTGCGACGATCGTAACCGAGAGGATTCCGTTATCGACGGGACGGCCCGAAGAAGGATCGATGATATGGCAGTATGTCTTTCCGCCTTCTTCGAAATATCGTTCATATCCTCCCGAGGTAACCACAGACATATCCGAAACACGCAGAAATCCGGCATAAGGCGGGCTTTCGTAAGAATCGCTGCCGGTCCTTGCGGGGGCGGCGATGGCTATGTTCCAGTCACTGCCGTCCGGCTTTGTTCCGATGGTCTTAATATTGCCGCCAAGACTGATCACGGCGCTTCCTATACCCTTTTCATGCAGAAGTCCGGCAATCTTTTCGGCAGCATAGCCTTTTGCAACGGCACCGAGATCGATCATCATACCGTTTTCTATTTTGACAGAACCTGATAAAACGTGGCTTTTCGCGGTGCTGTCGTCTGTTCCCGGGTCTTCGGGAGCAGGTTCGGACGAAAGGATGATACGTCTGTAATCCGTTATTTTCAACAGGTTTTCAATCTCATCGGAGCCGGGGACCCGGTAGACGTCTGTAGTAAAGCCCCAGGCGCGTACCAGAGGATATATCGAAATATCAAGATTCCCTTCTGTTTTATCACACAACTCCAGTGCTGAACCCAAAAGTGCCAGGGTTTCGGAATCGACAGATGCTGCTGCTCCGTTTGAGTGGTTGATCCTGTAGATTATACTGCCCTCATCCGTTACCGACAGCTTCCTTTCGAGTGCCTCCGCAAGATCGCGGGCGGCTTCAAGCGGCGGATCGTCATTTTCGAAGATCCGGTCTTCTCCGTAGGCTTTAATGCTCATCGCAGTATCCATTGCAAAGAAGGTGAGGCTGTGCGCGTTGTCGACGTCTGTATCATTTGCGACACGAGTACAACTCTGCATATTTAGGAGCATCAAAACAGAAAGCAATACAGAAGCGGCTCTGCGCAGTTTTGAATAAAATAATATCTGGTAAAATGGGTGTTTGCTGTTCATTGACCCGGATCCTTTTCAAAATGGGTATTGGTCGGGTTATTCCGGGAGACTGTCCGAAAAAAGGGCATGTGAGCCGGGGTGGAAAGGTCCTCGGACAGTCTGCCCGGGGCAAAATGCGGACACAGGGTTCCGAATATTCGACCGTTACTTAGTTATATATATACATATCTATTATATAGAGATATCGGCAGGAATGAAAGTATGACAGAAAAATTTTGTTACTGTTCACGGTCTCACCGGCATGAAAATCCCGAAAGCCTGCATTTATGGGATTTTTGGTTGAAGAGGATAATAAATATGAACAAATGTTCGAAAATATATGGACAAATCTTTTAAAATGTGTTATAGTAATCAAACATTCGACCGGATCGGCTTAATGACTTTGGCAGACCGGTATTTTCTGATATATGTATGAGGATTATTGTTGATATATGCGGATCTTTCAGGCAGAGATCCGCCGGATTTACGGAGACTGACGATGGAATTCAGATTACATTCCGATTTTAAACCTACGGGCGACCAGCCGCAGGCGATCGAGGAACTGGTCAGGGGCTTTAAGGAAGGCAACCAGTTTGAGACGCTGCTCGGTGTCACGGGTTCAGGTAAGACATTTACGATGGCCAATGTTATTGCTGCCCTGAACAAGCCTACGCTTGTCATTGCCCACAATAAGACGCTTGCCGCGCAGCTTTACGGTGAATTTAAGGAATTTTTCCCCGAGAATGCCGTGGAATATTTTGTTTCTTATTATGACTATTACCAGCCCGAAGCCTATGTTCCTTCGACCGATACCTATATCGAGAAGGATTCGGCGATCAATGACGAGATCGACAGACTGAGGCATTCGGCAACCGCTGCACTTGCGGAACGCAGGGATGTGATCATCGTTGCGAGCGTTTCCTGTATTTACGGGATCGCGGCGCAGGAAGACTATACCGAGATGACGCTGTCGCTGCGTCCGGGAATGATCATCGACCGGGATGCCGCGATGCGAAGGCTTATAGACATGCAGTATCTGCGTAATGACATGGATTTTCACCGCGGTACTTTCCGTGTCCACGGCGATGTGCTCGAGGTATTTCCGATCGCTTCGGATGACTATGCTTACCGTGTGGAGTTTTTTGGGGATGAGATCGACAGGATCTCCCAGATAGATGTTCTGACCAGTGAGATCAAGGCTCATATGGAGCATATCATGATCTTTCCGGCATCGCATTATGTTGTGCCGGATGACCGTATGAAAAGGGCGATAAAGAATATCGAGGCGGAGCTTGAAGAACGTGTAAAGTATTTCAAGAGCATGGACAAGCTGCTTGAGGCACAGCGGATCAGCGAAAGAACGAATTTTGATATAGAAATGCTGCGCGAAACCGGGATCTGCTCGGGTATAGAGAATTATTCGATGCATCTTGCCGGACTGCAGCCCGGATGTACGCCGCACACGCTCATAGAGCATTTTGGCGATGATTTTCTGATGATAGTTGATGAGTCGCATATGTCCATGCCGCAGTTCAGGGGCATGTTCAACGGAGACCGTGCGCGCAAACAGGTTCTTGTGGATTACGGGTTCAGGCTTCCTTCGGCTCTTGATAACAGACCTTTAAGATTCGAAGAGTTTGAGAGGATGTTCGACCAGGTCATGTTCGTTTCGGCAACGCCCGGACCTTATGAGGCGGAACATGAGCTTCTGCGCGCCGAGCAGGTCATCAGGCCCACAGGTCTGCTCGATCCCGAGGTCAGCGTGCGTCCTGTCGAGGGTCAGATCGACGATCTGATCGGAGAGATAAGAAAATGTACGGATAAGAAGGAGAAGGTGCTTGTAACTACACTTACCAAACGAATGGCAGAGGATCTGACCGATTATCTGCGTGAGGTAGGAATACGTGTGAAGTACCTGCATTCCGACGTGGATACGCTTAAAAGATCCGAGATAATCAGGGATATGCGTCTGGACAAGTTCGATGTTCTTGTCGGCATCAATCTGCTCAGGGAAGGACTTGACATTCCCGAGGTAAGCCTTGTTGCCATTCTCGACGCGGACAAGGAGGGTTTTCTGCGTTCTGAGACCTCGCTTGTGCAGACAATAGGACGTGCGGCCAGAAATGTTGACGGGCATGTTATAATGTATGCCGATACGATGACAGATTCGATGAAGAACGCCATTAACGAAACAAACAGGAGACGTTCGATCCAGGATGCTTACAACAAAGAGCACCATATTACACCGAAATCTATAGAGAAGAAGGTACGTGATCTGATCAGTATCACCAAGAAGGTCGATGCTGGCGGGAAGGCCGGGCTTGAGAAGGATTATGAGTCAATGTCGACGAAGGAGCTTGAGGATGCGGCGCGTAAGCTTCAGAAGGCTATGAGCGCGGCAGCTGCCGAGCTGAATTTCGAGCTGGCGGCAGAACTCAGGGACAAGATGATGGAGGTGCGCAAGCACCTTTACGATGCCCGAAGATAAGAAGATATAAAGAGGTTAAAGAATGAAAAAAGCAGAGGATATGGTTCAGAAATATATCAGAGTCCGTGGGGCCAGGGAAAACAACCTCAAGGACCTGAGCGTTGATATACCGAGAGACAAATTTGTGGTACTGACGGGGCTTTCAGGATCGGGAAAGTCTTCGCTGGCTTTTGATACGATCTACGCCGAGGGGCAGCGCAGATACATGGAGTCACTGTCATCTTACGCAAGGCAGTTCCTGGGACTCATGGAAAAACCCGATGTGGAGTCGATCGAAGGGCTTCCGCCCGCTATTTCCATCGATCAGAAGTCAACCAACCGTAATCCGAGATCAACGGTTGGAACCGTTACCGAGATATATGATTATTTCAGACTGCTGTTTGCAAGGATAGGTACGGTTCACTGTCCGAACTGCGGTAAGGAGATCAAGCGTCAGACGATCGATGAGATGGTCGATGAGGTAATGAAGCTTGAAGAAGGCACCAAGATCCAGCTTCTTGCGCCCGTGGTACGCGGCAGGAAGGGTGAACACACCAAGATATTTGAACAGGCCAAGCGCAGCGGATATGTCCGTGTGATGGTTGACGGCCATCAGTACGATCTGAGCGAAGAAATAAAACTGGAGAAGAATAACAAACATAACATTTCTATTATTGTAGACAGACTTGTTGTGAAGAAGGGAATCGAAAAACGTCTTTCCGATTCGCTTGAGAACTGTCTCAAGCTGGGCGACGGTCTGGCCAATGTCGATGTGATTGACGGAAAGACCATCGATCTGAGCCAGAATTTCGCCTGCCCCGACTGCGGAATAAGCATTGAGGAGGTCGAGCCGAGAACATTTTCATTCAATAATCCTTTCGGAGCGTGCCCGGATTGTCACGGACTCGGGAACAGGATGGAATTTTCCGAGGAACTGCTCATAGACGATCTGGATAAAAGTATTATCGAAAAAGGCAATATGAGCGTTGCCGGATGGAAATCACTTTATGACAAAAGCTCTTACTCAAGGGTGATCCTTGATGCCGTTGCCGAAAATCACGGGATCGACCTGAAGAAGCCGTTCAGTCGTCTGACGGATGAGGAGCGAAGCATCCTTCTGTACGGAACAGGATCAGAACGCCATCATGTGCATTATGTGGGCCAGCACGGCGAAGGCAGTTATGATGTGACCTTTGAAGGGATCATCAACAATGTTCGCAGACGTTACAGGGAATCTTCGGAGTCTATGAAAGTAGAATACGAACAGTATATGACAAATGTGCCCTGTGAGACCTGCAGGGGAAAAAGGCTGCGC
The DNA here is from genome assembly GCA_024695205.1 of Lachnospiraceae bacterium. Lineage (GTDB taxonomy): Bacteria > Bacillota > Clostridia > Lachnospirales > Lachnospiraceae > RUG11977. The sequence continues at coordinate 10,784 of JAILIQ010000284.1, read as the reverse complement.
CCCGAAGCACTGGCTGTCACGATCGGCGGGAAGAACATTTCCGAGCTTACCGAGCAGCCCGTCACCGAGCTTGCGGATTTCATGAAGGCTCTGAAGCTCAGTAATATGCAGCAGCAGATAGGAAGGCTGATACTGAAGGAGATAAATGCCAGACTCGGTTTCCTGATCGAAGTCGGGCTTGATTATCTGACGCTTGCGCGTTCGACCGGATCACTGTCGGGAGGCGAGGCACAGCGTATCAGGCTTGCAACCCAGATCGGGTCGGGACTCGTCGGAGTTGCCTACATTCTCGATGAGCCCAGTATCGGACTGCATCAGAGGGATAACGGCAAGCTGATCAGGGCCCTGAAAAACCTGAGAGATCTCGGGAATTCGCTTATCGTTGTGGAACATGACGAGGAGACGATGCGTGAGGCCGACTATGTGATAGATATAGGACCCGGTGCCGGGATCAACGGCGGAAGGGTGGTTGCGGCAGGAACCGCCAAAGAGATAGAAAAATGCAAAGAATCAATTACCGGACAGTATCTTTCCGGTAAAAAGAAGATCGAACTGCCCGGAAAACGCAGAAAGCCTGCGGGTTTTATCACTGTTAAGGGAGCCAGGGAGAATAACCTGAAGAATATCGACGTTAAGATCCCGCTGGGTGTATTTACGTGCGTTACTGGCGTTTCGGGATCGGGTAAGAGCTCGCTGATCAATGAGATCCTCTATAAGCATCTGGCAAGGGAGCTGAACAGGGCAAAATGTATTTATCCCGGAGATTTTGACAAGATACTCGGAACGGAAAAGCTTGATAAAGTCATCAATATAGACCAGTCGCCCATCGGGAAGACTCCGAGATCGAATCCCGCGACTTATACCGGTGTATTCGATATGATCCGGGATCTGTTCGCCGAGACACAGGACGCCAAGATGCGCGGTTATACCAAGGGAAGATTCAGTTTCAATGTTAAAGGCGGCAGATGCGAGGCCTGCAGCGGTGACGGTATAATCAAGATAGAGATGAATTTCCTTCCCGATATTTACGTGCCCTGCGAGGTGTGTCAGGGAAAACGCTACAACAGGGAGACTCTCGATGTTAAATACAAAGGTAAGTCGATCTATGATGTTCTTGAAATGCCGATAGAGGAGGCTGTCAAATTCTTCGAAAATGTGCCCAACATAAGGCGTAAGATAGAGACGCTCAATGAAGTCGGACTCGGGTATCTGAAGCTTGGACATCCTTCGACTTCGCTGTCCGGCGGAGAGGCCCAGAGGGTGAAGCTGGCTACGGAGCTCAGCCGGCGCAGTACGGGCAAGACGATATATATACTTGATGAGCCTACGACGGGTCTGCATTTTGATGATGTCAACAAGCTTGTTATGATCCTCGAGCGTCTGACCGAGGGTGGTAATACAGTTGTAGTAATAGAACACAATCTGGATGTGATCAAGTGTGCCGACTATATAATCGATATCGGACCTGAAGGCGGAGACCGCGGTGGAACGATCATCGCGCAGGGAACGCCCGAAGAAGTGGCAGAGGTTCCCGGATCATTTACAGGAGCTTATATAAAGCCGCTGCTTCAGTAATCTTGCGGAGGATCTTATTTATGAACAATTTCTATGCAATGCTGTCAAGAATGAAATATATCAACCGCTGGGCACTGATGAGAAATACCTATACGGAGAATATCAGTGAGCATTCGCTTGAGGTCGCGATGCTGGCTCATGCGCTTGCGATAATAGGGAACAAAAGACTCGGAAAGCAGCTTGATGCGAACAGGGCAGCGGTGATCGCGCTTTTTCATGATGCCACGGAGATAATAACCGGAGATATGCCTACACCGATCAAGTATCTGAATAAGGATATCAAGGGGATATATAAGGATATTGAGGCACAGGCGGCCAACCGGCTGCTTGATATGCTTCCCGGCGATCTGAGGGAGGAATACACAACGATCTTCTTTCCGGGAGAGGCCGGAGAAGATGCTTACCTGTACAGGCTTGTGAAGGCTGCGGACAAGCTCTCGGCATTGATCAAGTGCATTGAGGAGGGAAAAACCGAGAATCATGAATTTGACAGTGCCGGAACCACGATCAGTAAAGCGATCCGTGAGATGGGACTTGATGAGGTCGATATCTTTGTAAAGGACTTTCTACCTGCGTATGAGCTTACTCTTGACGAATTAAATACACAAGGGTAATACTTTTGTAATAAAAGTTAAAACAAAATTAAAAAAGTGCTTGCATTGCTTCTACTGTTGTGTTACACTTCAAACTAAAGGTGTAGTTTGATTAAACAGGATATAATTTTTGGTTTGATTCAGGAGAAGTAACTGGGCATGGGCAACCGTTTCAGAAGACAGGAGGAAATGAAGATTCGCAAGACTGTTGCGGCGGAGAATATCCGGCGTGTCTTCTTTGCGTCTCTGGTATGTGCCGTAATACTCCCTGTTTATATTCTGATCAATAAGAAGGTCGGGGTTGAAGGTGCTTCGATAGTCAACGGGGCGCTGACAGCATTTGAGATCATCTACCTGATCGGAGCGGGAATAGCATTTATAGCGATCAGGAATAATGATACGCATATGTCGGTACTGATGTACCGTACATTCTGGATCGTTCTGGAGATCACTTCATTTATCGCGATCTACTCAAGCATGCATGACGGGGCGGGGCTGACGCTGTATGCGACGATGCTTGCGGCAGTCATGCTGGTTCCGATCATGTCGCTGAATGAGCAGATGTACTATATCATGCTCGAAGCGGTATTTGTGATATTCCTGGAGATAAAGTTTAAAGGCTCGGGAATAAGTATTTACAATCTGATCATTCTTAACGGACTGTTTTTCGCTCTTTCACGTGTGCTTTACAAGCAGCATTGTGAAAATATCGCATATAAAGAACGTCTGTCCGAGAAGAACGATAATGAAGGCAATGATGAACTTACCGGTCTGTTAAATCACAGAGGTCTCGAAAAAAGGACTTTTGACCTGACCAGGGAATGTATACGTGATAAGCGCAGGCTGAGCGTTCTTATGATCGATTTCGACGATCTGCAGTGTTATAATGATACATTCGGCGCCGAGAGAGCCGATGACTGTATCAGGACGATAGCGGATCTTATTCTACAAGTGTCTCTTCGTAATACGGATCTTATCTGCAGGCTGTACGGGGGTAAATTCCTTCTGTGTATGCAGGGCGGAGACGATATGGAGCCTGTAAGGCTTGCCGAAAAGATCAGAACGGTTATCGAGCAGAAGCGTATTCCCCAGGGCAGGAGAGCTTCGGGGCAGTTTGTTACCGTAAGTATCGGAGCGGCTTCGTGTATTCCCAAAACCGAAAAGGATTATGCCGAGACCTATGACGAGGCTGAAGAAGCTATGTACTGCGCCAAGGATCAGGGCAGGAATGTAACGGTTTACGAGGAGCAGATATTTGGTGCCTATAAAAGGGCTGCATTGTAATGATCATAATTTGATACGGAAACGGTTAAGCAACAAAAAGGCTTAGCCGTTTTTTAAACAGGACGGTCCGGTGCGGGTTTATCAATATGGAGGTGTTGTATGGAAGAATTCAGCGACTATACCGTTTTTACAACAAAAACATCCGACGGCAGGGAAGTCGAGATGGCAGTTATCGATGAATTTGAATTTGAGAAGAAATATTATGTTGCGGCAGCCCTGGTGGAGGGAGATACGATCAATTCCGAGGGGTTGTATATTTACAGGGCAAGGATCGAGAACGGTGAATTCAGAGCCGAAAAGATACATTCTGCGGTAGATTATAAAAGGGTCTGTGACGCGTACGCCGAGTACACCGGCCAGGATAAGGATGATGATGTCAACGGTTCGGATGCAGCGGATCCAACCGATTAAGGCGGTTTGTTCATAAAAGAGGATAAACCGATCGATGAGGATTGTTCATAGAAGAGGAGCAAACCGATTGATGAGATTTGTTCATAAAGCAGAAAATTTATAAATAGCGAAAAGTTAAAAGGGATATTATTATCAGAGGTTTGAAATGTGGATTGCTAAAGACTGGAAAGATTACAGGGTGCTGGATTGTTCGGAAGGTGAGAAGCTTGAAATGTGGGGAAAATATAAGCTTCTTAGACCTGACCCGCAGGTGATCTGGGCTACCGGGAAACAGGATAAACTCTGGAAAGGACTTAATGCCCATTATCACAGAAGCTCAAAAGGCGGCGGAGAATGGGAGTTTTTCGACCTTCCTGAGCAATGGGATATCAGTTATAAGGATCTGACTTTTAATCTGAAGCCGTTCAGCTTCAAACATACGGGATTGTTTCCCGAGCAGGCGGTAAACTGGGACTGGATGCGGATGAGGATACGCCTGGCACTGGACAGAGAACCGGGAAGGAAGCTGAATATCCTCAATCTGTTTGCGTATACCGGAGGCGCCACCGTCGCATGTGCAAAGGAAGGAGCTCGATATGCCGCGGGCACAAAGGAGAGTAACGGTTGCGAATTCGCCGTCAGTGTCACACATGTGGACGCTTCCAAGGGAATGGTAGGCTGGGCAAAGGAAAATGCAGCGATCTCGGGACTTGCACAGGCGCCTGTGCGATATATTGTCGACGACTGTAAAAAATTTGTTGAGCGTGAGATCAGACGCGGCAACAGATATGATGCCATAATCATGGATCCGCCCTCTTACGGGAGAGGACCGAAGGGGGAGATATGGAAGCTTGAGGAGAGTCTGTATCCTTTTGTTGAACTGTGTGCACAGCTTTTGAGCGACAAAGCCGAATTTGTCCTTATCAACTCTTATACAACAGGACTGCAGCCGGCGGTGCTTGCCTATCTGCTCGGAAGTATCGTTGTTCCGAAGCATGAGGGAAGCGTGGAAGCCGACGAGATCGGACTTCCCGTAGAAGCTAGCGGACTGGCGCTTCCGTGCGGTGCATCGGGGCGCTGGTACAGAAATGCTTGAATTTTTAGACGATAAGCATTATATTAGTATCAGGAAACGAAGTATTGCCGCAATTCATGAGAAAAGGCAGTTTTCGGTTTCACATAATCAATAAATCAAGCAAGGAGGAATATCATGGGAATTCTGATAAGTATTGTTATCGGCGCTGTATGCGGTTATCTTGCAAGCGTTATCATGAAGAGTAACGGAGGACTGCTCTGGTACATCATCATGGGTATTATCGGTGGATTTGTCGGCAGCTTTCTGTTCGGTACTCTGTTCGGAATCGGTGGAGGCAATATCCTCTGGCAGATCATTCAGGGCGTTATCGGTACCTGTCTGCTCATCTTCCTTTTCAGATTCTTTTCATCACGCAAGAAATAATATGCGGAAAAAAAGGACTGTCGACGACAGTCCTTTTTTATTGGAAAGTGTGGCTCAGACATAACCCTCGGGTTACGCCTGTAAGTTGGCTGCCAAATTAAAACAGAGCTGCCGCACTTTTGCGACAGCCCTTTATGTTTTTTGGATTATGAGGATATAACGAAGATCAGTCTACCTTGAAACCGCTAACGGATCTTTCGAGCTCCTCGGCAACGGTCAGCAGGCTTTCTGCTTCAGAAACTACGGATTCCATATTGGCTTCGAGGGAAGCAAGCGAAGCGGCCGATTCCTCGGTGGAAGCCGCAAATTCTTCCGAAACGGATGAAAGCGAATCAACGGAGTTGATGATCGAAGCTTTGTTGGTGTTGAGGTTTTCAACGAGAGATACGATCTGCTTGTTGCCTTCCTCGGTCTCGCTTAGCAGACGTCCCATATTGTCGAAGGTTGAGTTCATCTGTGCGAGAGCATTGGCTTCTTCTTCGGTAGCTGCCTTGATCTCGTCGGTAAGCTGCTTGTTCTGCTCGGAAAGCTTCATTATGTTGGAAAGCATACCGGTGATCTCGTTCGCTGCTTTGTTGGATTCTTCCGCCAGAGTCTTGATATTGTCGGCAACAACTGCGAATCCCTTTCCTGCTTCGCCGGCACGTGCTGCCTCGATGGATGCGTTAAGTGCGAGCAGATTGGTCTGGGATGCGATGGAGATGATCGCTTCGGCTGAACTGCTGATCTTTGCAACAACATCAGCTGTCTCGTTAACCGAAGATGAAACGCGGTCTGCCTTTTCGCGGGTGTTCTCGCCTGCTTTAAGCAATCCGGTCAGATGCTGTTGAACCTCTGCTGATTCCTCGCCGACCTTGCGGCTGCGGTCCATATTGTCGGAAGCCGCTGAATATACTGAGTCAACGGCAAATCCGATATTGTTGGCCTCATCGGCTGTTGACTGTACATCGCCTGCCATGGAGGTTGCACCGTTAGCAAGGTCATTGACGGCATTATTGATATCAACTGTCGTACGCTGGCTGTCCACGATCATGTTCTTGGAGCTTGCGGCGCCGGCATTGACGGACCTGGCAGCCGTAATAACATTGTGAAGAGCATCTCGCAGCTGTTCACGAAGGGTATTGGCTGAATTGGCGATCTGCTTGAATTCTTTGATCGGACTTGAATTGTCGACTTCTTCCGTGAAATTGCCGCCGGCCATTACATTGATCGAATCGGTAACACGGATAACACCATTTGAAAGACTTCTTGCGGTGATAAGGGCGAGTATTAGAAGAAGGATTATTATAATAATGAAAATAATAAACGTTGTTGTATTACTTTTCCTGATGGAAGCGGAAAACTCAGCGGATTCTGTTTCGGCCCAGCTCTCGACGATATCGGTCATTTCGGAAATGTAATCGCGAAGACTGTCAAACTGTTCCTCGAAGGCGTTCCACTGGGCTGATTCCATCTGCTTGTCATATCTCCAGGAAGAGATTTCTGAATTAAACTTTCCGTAAATAGCGGAGAAGGTCGAGCCTCCGTCAACCGTGGTGCCGGTCCAGATGGTCTCCTCGGTTTTGGCTATCCCGGCTGCTTTTTCAACACGTTCGACAACCTGCTGATAGTTCTCTTCGTAATCGTCAAGCTTCGCTTTTACTTTATCGCGTACTTCGGGATTATTCAGCGCTTCAAAGGAGTATGCGTTGTTATGATACTCGCTGACTGCGATCATTGCCTGATAGAAGTCACGATCGGCGTTGATCAGTGTGCTGCTGATATTGTAGAGTTTATTATAGTAAATGTTCTCTGCTTCGCCGTAGGTATTATCTATCTTATTGGATAATATGAGGAGCGAGATGATCAGGGCGATGAATGCGGGGGTGACCAGCATGATCATGGCAGTCTGAAGTGAAAGATTTGAATTTTTAAATAAGCTTTTCATTTAATTCCTCCTATTTATTTAATCTTGAAATTAAAAATAGATTGAAATTTGTGAAGATATAAATATGATAACACAAAAAGCGAGAATTATCAAGATGAATTATGATATTTATATAATTATTCACAGCCTCACAAGCGGGAAGATCCGGAAAGCCGGTAACAGGCTGTGGTGAAGGCAAATGAAAAAAATCTTTGGAAAAATTAAAAAAAGTTCTTGCATTTTCAAAATGATGAGAGTATAATGTTGACTGCTGTGAGTTGATAGCGTAGAAGCGTGAGGTTGCGGCACAGTGCTTCCAGGGGGTTCGTTAAGGACCGCCGGAAGATATATTTCCGAAAGGATGTGCCGGTTTTTCCGTGGAGCGAATGTCAAGTTTACAAAACTGACGACAAGTCACTGTACAATTGAATTTCTGCCTTTGAGCAGATAAACCGTGAGTGATCATTGATCAGATTGACCGGTGGGACAGCTATGCCGGTTTAATTATTTGGAGAGACATGAAACACACGGGTGAGTGTACAGTCGCCGCTTGTTTACGTCGAGCATTACAAAACAAGAGAGGAGACTTTTTTTATGGCAACTCAGCAGGTTATGAGAATCACACTTAAGGCTTACGATCATCAGCTGATCGATGCATCTGCGAACAAGATCGTTGAAACTGTTAAGAAGACAGGTTCAAAGGTCAGTGGTCCTGTTCCGCTTCCCACCAAGAAGGAGGTTATCACCATCCTTCGTGCGGTACATAAGTATAAGGATTCCAGAGAGCAGTTCGAGCAGAGAACCCACAAGAGACTGATCGATATCGTAGCCCCTACATCCAAGACCGTTGACGCTCTGTCAAGGCTTGAGATGCCCGCCGGTGTCTTCATTGACATTAAGATGAAGAACAGCAAATGAAACAGACAGCAACATCTAGAATGATCGGGAGTCAAAGATTTCCGATCCGCTGTAGAATCAGGAGGAATAGAACATGAAGAAAGCTATTTTGGCAACAAAGGTCGGAATGACACAGATCTTTAGCGAAGACGGCGTTCTGACACCTGTAACCGTTCTCCAGGCAGGTCCTTGTGTTGTTACACAGGTTAAGACAGCTGAGAATGACGGTTATGATGCAGTTCAGGTCGGCTTCGGCGAGATCAGGGAGAACCTTGTGAGCAAGCCCCGCAAGGGACAGTTCGTAAAGGCAGGCGTTTCAAGCCGCAGATTCGTAAAGGAATTCAGGTTTGAGAACTCAGCCGAGTATTCACTCGGACAGGAGATCAAGGCTGACATCTTTGCGGCAGGCGAGAAGGTTGATGCGACAGGTATTTCCAAAGGTAAAGGATTCCAGGGTGCGATCAAGCGTCACGGCCTTTCCCGCGGACCTATGAAGCATGGTTCCAAGTATCACAGACATGCCGGATCAAACGGCGCGGCTACTTCACCCGGACGTGTATTCAAGGGAAAGCACATGCCCGGACAGACCGGTAACGTAAAAGTTACTATTCAGAATCTTGAGATCGTGAGAATTGACACTGAGAACAATGTGATCCTTGTTAAGGGCGCTGTTCCCGGACCCAAGAAGTCAATGATCATCCTTAAAGAGACTGTAAAGAAGGAAAAGTAAGCCGTAAGAAAGGAGGAACCGGATAATGGCAAATGTAAAGGTATATAATATGGAAGGCGCCGAGGTAGGCACGATCGATCTGAACGATGCGATCTTCGGTGTTGATGTAAATACACATGTTATGCATATGGCAGTTGTTTCACAGCTTGCCAACAAGCGTCAGGGAACACAGAGCGCCAAGACACGTGCGGAAGTACGCGGAGGCGGAAGAAAGCCCTGGAGACAGAAGGGAACCGGTCATGCAAGACAGGGTTCGATCAGAGCTCCTCAGTGGAAAGGCGGCGGAGTTGTATTTGCTCCCAAGCCCCGTGAGTATGGTTTCAAGATGAACAAGAAGGAAAAGAGCCTTGCGATCAAGTCGGCTCTCACTTCAAGAGTGATCGAGAACAAGCTCTATGTTATTGATAATATCTCCTTTGATGAGATCAAGACAAAGAAGATGGTAGGAATGCTCGGCAGCCTGAAGGTTGATAAGGCTCTCGTGGTTATGGACAAGAAGGATGAGAACGTTATCCTTTCCGCAAGAAATATTCCTACAGTTACAACCGTAACTTCAAATTCGCTGAATGTGTTCGACATACTCAAGTATGACAAGATGATCATCAGCAAGGCTGCAGTTGCGCAGATCGAGGAGGTGTACGCATAATGGCAGATCTTAAATATTATGATGTTATTCTTAAGCCCGTTGTTACAGAGAAGAGCATGGCTATGATGGCTGATAAGAAATATGTTTTCTCGGTTCATACGGATGCTACCAAGACACAGATCAAGGAAGCCGTTGAGAAGATGTTCGCAGGAACAAAGGTTAAGAATGTCAACACAATGAACCTTGACGGCAAGAACAAGAGACGTGGAGCTACAAGCGGCAAGACAGCCAAGACCAAAAAGGCTATCGTTCAGCTGACCGCCGACAGCGCAGAGATCGATCTGTTCTGATAATCAAGTAAATATTAATATGGTTGCCGCGCAGAAAAAGCAAGGCGAAGAAGTCAGGCAAGGTATTGCGCGGCTCGAAAGAAAAGGAGAATTATCATGGGAATTAAGAAATACAGCCCTTATACACCCTCCAGAAGAAATATGACCGGATTTGATTTTCAGGAGATCACAAAGTCGGCTCCCGAGAAATCACTCACTGTAACACTCAAGAAGAATTCCGGACGTAACAATCAGGGTAAGATCACCGTCAGACATCAGGGCGGCGGATACAGAACAAAGTACAGAATTATTGATTTTAAGAGGTTTAAAGATGATATACCCGCTACTGTTAAGGCTATCGAGTACGATCCCAACAGAACAGCGAATATCGCACTTCTTGTATATGCTGACGGACAGAAAGCATATATCCTTGCTCCCGAGGGACTTAAGGTTGGCGACAAGCTGATGAACGGTAACAATGCCGAGGCTACACTCGGTAACTGCCTCCCCTTAAGCAGAATCCCCGTAGGTGCTCAGGTTCACAATATTGAGCTTACACCCGGTCACGGCGGACAGCTGGTTCGCTCCGCAGGTGTTGCAGCTCAGCTCATGGCTAAAGAAGGCAAGTACGCAACTCTTCGTCTTCCTTCGGGCGAGATGAGAATGGTTCCCATCGAGGCACGCGCTACCATCGGTGTTGTAGGCAACGGTGAGCACAACCTTGTTAACATCGGTAAGGCAGGACGCAAGCGTCACATGGGTATCCGTCCTACAGTTCGTGGTGCGGTTATGAACCCCTGCGATCACCCTCATGGTGGTGGTGAAGGTAAGAACGGTATCGGTCGTCCCGGTCCTTCGACTCCTTGGGGCAAGCCTGCACTTGGTCTTAAGACCCGTAAGAAGAACAAGCAGTCAAACAAGCTCATCATTCGTCGTAAGAATGGTAAGGCTTTGAGCAAATAAGAAAGGAAGGTTGAACTATGGCACGTTCATTAAAGAAGGGACCCTTCGCGGATGAGCATCTGTTAAAGAAGG
>JAILIQ010000270.1 GCA_024695205.1 Lachnospiraceae bacterium | reverse complement strand
TCATATATATCGATGGGTTCCTGTCCATCAACAAGATAGCCGAATGAAGCCATATCGTAGCTGGGTACGATCTCCAGGGCTATAAACGGGTTTTCTGCAGTCCCGAGTTCTTTCCCCGGAGCAGGTGAAGGCAGACTGTACTTGCCTGTCGCGGGATCGACAACACCGGCAACCGCAGAACCGGTGTCCTCACTTACCCAGATCGCTCCTATTCCGGCAAATAAAGACAAAACCATAACCAGTGTCATAATAACACCGATCAGGGTTTTAAAATTCCTGTTTTTTCCTATTCTTGCCATTCTTTACCCTCCATTCTGCCGGCACGCAGATCAATGCACGTATCCCACAGCTTTTATCCGATGAAACTTTTACGATTCAGAAATTTCTGCCTTCGAGATTCAGTGTGGTAACGTATTCCTGATCAGCATATTCCAGCCTCAGCCCTACGGTGATCAGTCCTCTTGCCGTACGGCTGTCCTTTGTACTGCTGCAACTGATAGATTCAATATAGTTTGCCAGCAATCCATATTTATCTCCGGATATTCCGAGACCTCCTGCTGCAACCGGCCCCATAAGCTGTTCGTAATCGGTGCTCGTAAAATCAATGGGATTCAGTATCCTGTCATTCTTAACGATCCTGGGATCGGATGCGGGTATTCTCCCGTATCTGAGGACTTTGTCCTTCTGCTCGTAAAGAATAAAATAGCAATACTGTCTGAGGCTGTCGGCCAAAATATCAGTCTCTTCATTTTCTCTTGCGATAAACCAGATACACTTATTGGTATATCCTTCTGAAGTAACGTAGCTGAATTCTCCGTTCGATGACGCTTCGATAGCTATTTCAGAGATAAAGTTCTTGATCGTCTGAACTTCACCCTGAAGCTGTGCATCGGTATTAACGATCTTATATGTATTTCTGGATGTAGTGATAAGCATTACCACCATTCCCGTAACCATGGACATTACGAGGATAGTAACTATCAATTCCACCAGCGAATACCCGCTGTTGTCGGTATGTATCTGACGCATTCCGTTCATGACGATCCCTTCCTTAATGCTTTGTTTCACCCGGTCTTAATATTGTTCGCTTATATAACAGACTCCTGTTGTCGGGACCACGATGATCTTAAAATTATCTGATCCCTCAACAAATATGTCGAGGTAATAATCTTCTGCGGATGAAACTGCAGTTCTTCCGGCTTTTCTTATCCCTCCGGTGCTTTTCTTGAAAGTATACTCAAGTGTTTTTGCCGCATTGCCCGACGATGGATCGGATATCAGAGTGCCTATGGAAGTTCCTGCACCATTTGCGGTATCTTTTTTTCCGGTCTTTATTGTCACGTATTTGCCAAGATCCTCAACTTCTTCCGTATCGAGGACTGAACTGCCTTTATATATGGCAATGTGGTATTCATCATCGTCATCCTGCCACAATCTGACTGAGATCGCTTCGGCATCACTGTCTTCGAGTGCCATAGCCTTTTCTCTTGCCTTGGCCATGACCGAACAGATATTTTTTGCCACCCGCTCTGTTTTTGCGTTGTAAATGATCGACATCGCCATTGCGGTGCCACCGCTCAGCACACCGATTATCAGGATGACTACGATCAACTCGACAAGTGTGATACCTTTGTTATTCTCTCTAAAACCGGTACTCATATTTCAACCTTTCATCTGACTCTTGGACTAAAGATCAATCCTTCTTCCAGTTATCGTACGTGATATTGACCATTTTGCTGGTATCAACGTTTCCGCCGGCGCCTTCAGAGCCGCTTTCTTTTGTAAAATACTTGTTAACCAGTACATTGTTCTGAATAAGGGTTTTGGTTATATTCGGAACAGCAACGACTCTTGCGTTTGTTCCCGAAAGGTAGATATTGCCCGTTGCAATGATCGTTCCCCAAAAATCCGCATTTTCAACATATACGTTTCCTTTGCAGATCAATATACCTGCATTTACACCACCCGGAATAATATGGTAATCGCCGACAGCCGTCATCATATAGGCATTACGTTTGGTCAGATCCTGATCGATGTAAAACTGGATCACATTTCCGGCTGAATCGGTGATCAGGCTACCCTCGGTGGTAACAACCTCATCCATATTGGCAATATACGATGAAAGATCGCTGTCAGGCCCGATAACACTATTGTTCAGGCTTGTCCTGTAGCATTTGTATTTCATCGAATACTCGCTCTGTTTATTCTTGATCAGAGTATCGGTATATGTACGGTTTGCTTTGATGAAATCAACTCCGTCGGTGTAGTTGTAAGCTACTATATTACCGGTACTTATTATCCTGCTCTTGTCCGGAACCTCTATAGCACCGAATTTGCTCATCGAGGGATTGTTAAAGGAGCCCATCTTGGATGAAACAAGTACATCATTGTTACTGAAATAGTTCTGGAAATACTCGGCTGCCTTGTCCGGTGTTCTGAAGTTCAGGTAAATATATACCAGTTCTTCTCCGTCTTCGATAAACTGGACTCTGCTTGTTTTAACCGGTTCCGCAACATCCAGGAATTTGGACAGATCGGAACCGATGCTTGAACGGCTTAACGACAGGTCGAGTTTATTAAACAGATCCTGATTTGTTGTGTCGATAACAGGATGGCCTTCTTCGTCTGTATTACGGATTTTCGAGTTGTATTCCGACGCAGACATAGGATTATGTCCTACTGTTGGAATACATTCGCCCGGAAGCAGATATGCGGCCTGCAGAGCTTTATATGTAACGGATTCACCTTCCTGCTGTTTATCGTCTGTTGCGGAAGAAGCACCCCACAGTTTAGGTACCGAAATATAGCTTTTTCCCGCAAGCCAGAGCGTCTTAAGAGCCGAACCGTAGAATCCGGAATATTCACCGTTTATTACGATTGATGAACTTGAATCGGCGCTTGTTACCTTACTGTTGGTGTTGTATCCGTAGAATTCACTTTCAGTTCCGGTAAACGATACAGAAGCACCTTTTCCGTCAATGGAAAGATCGTCGGCAACATAGCAGCTTCCCTGTATGGCTACCTTGTCATTGTCACCGAGAACCTCAATATTTCCGGCCCAGATATTTTTTGAATATGACAGACCGCTGCCGTAACCGGTGCCTTCATATATACCGTCTTTACCTTTGATGATCAGACCCGAGACACCTTTGGTCGCTATTTTTGTTCTTGTAATTATAACGTCGGAATACAGTTTGACGGTCTCGTTGCCTCCGAAAAGCAACCCGTATCCATCCTGTGAACCGGTTTTGGACTTGCCGCCGGCATATATATTACCTATGACCGTGGGTCTGCCTTCGGCAATGGTATCTCCTTCATCCACGCCGCAGTTTGCTACTGTTCTGTCGGATATCAGTGCATATTCGGCAACTTCCGAACTGACACCTGTAGCGGTGCTTATCGCTATCGACGGCTTTTCGACGCTTAGAACAAGGTCTGTCGTTATCGTGGATGAATAGTTCTTTCCGTCATAATCCGTTCCCGTATAGTTGATAGAAATATTCTTTATTCTTACATTTCCCTCAGCGGGATCATATTCGATAGTTACCTTATCGGTTTTATCTTCTGTAGGATTGTCGTCATCATAACCTGCATACCAGTTGGTTGTTACTCCCGATCCGGCTCCGTAGCTATAGAGCAGATCCGCATAATCTTTTACAGGTTTTCCGGAATCGGAAGACTGTACAAAATAATCTCCGAGATATTCGATAAGTTTCTTTCCGAACATTTCTTTGAACTTGGCATCTCTTTCGGCCTCCGTCAAAAGAGAGTACTGCTGTAACCATTCCTTGTACGCTTCGGCAATGGCGTCATCCGCCTTTTCCTTTATCTTTGTCTTTAACTCATCAACTACAGTTTCAGCGGTATAGAAATTACCGGAGGATTTTTCACCTGTTCTGATAACATCCAGATTTTTCATAGACAGGGAAAGAACGATCGAAGCTATCACACCGATAAAAAACATCGCTATGATAACCGTAATAAGAGCAGATCCACTGTCATGAATTAAATTCTTGTTTTTCATATACCGTTTCTCCCCGGAAGAATCAGTCTTCCTGTATAGTTGACTCAAGTTCGGCTACCACCGAATCATCATCTTTGCTTTCCACTTTTATCTTAACCGTAACGATCCTGTTTACGTGCTGTGGCACGGTATTCTTATGTACCAGTCCGGCAGGAGTACCCTGAGACATCGTTCCGCTCAGTGTTGCCTGACTATAACCTTTTACTTCGTTACTTTCGCCTGTATAATCGCAGGTAAGAGTGCCTTCAAAATCTGTAGTCATTCCTGCCTGTATTGCCGTATACAGGTCAAAATGTTCCGCTTCGCCATCCTCACGTGCCCCGTAAGTTTCATTTATAAATGAGATGTTTTCCGTAGGCACATTTACTGTTTCTCCGGAGCTGTTCACATAGCTTAAACCACCGCCGAATGTCAGTTTTGCCAGACTGCTGAGAGCTGAAGCTCCCGTTCTTGTCATATATTTGAACGGAACATATATCAGGTAAATGGATTTCAGATCTTCGAATTTTACGTTGGAACAATATCCTGCTTTTACGATCTCGTTATTGCCATCGCCTACGTATTGGGGGTCAATCCTGTAGATCATGCTGGAATTTATAACATAGTATTCCTCACCGTGTTCTACGCTTGAATCCTTTTCCCTGCGTACCGTTATCTGGGTTTCTCTGGCCATGTGGCTCTGAAGGGTAGCGGGATCATCATGTGCATAGGGGACAGGAGTAGGGCTTAACGAAGGATCCGGCAGTCCGTTAACGATCGCATTTTCAATGGCTGCGTCATTCAGGGCGATTCTTCTTGAGCATTCCTTGTCCCACTCCGAATCGCGGTAATTGGCATTGAGTTCCTCGAAGTAACTTAATGCTTCCTCGTCATAGTGGACGCCTGTACCGCTTGGATTGATAAACAACGTGCTTTCACTGTTAAACGCCAGAAGATCCGCACTGTATACTTCATTGGCATTGTTAAGGTAATTGGAATCCATCTCAATGGTCACAATGTACTCGGTGGCGGTATTACCCTCAACTATGCCTTTCAGTGTATCCGAGCCGACAACATAACGGTATGTGTTACCTGCGGAAGGTGTAAATGACAGTTTTCCGGTGGCAGCATCTCTTTTTATCACGGACATATCGCCTGATATGCTGGACTTTTTAATGTCATATCCAAGGAATTTGGTGTCTTCCGTTGAACTGTTTGAAGCTATATATGCCTGTTCGGCAGTTCCCTGAAGTCCGTATACCTTGATGGCTTCCATTATGTTGGCGGCTACGGTGTCTGCATTGGCTTTTTTGGTGTTTGATCTGTTGATCCTCGCCGTGTTGGTAAATATGTTGAGCAGGGGTACTGTAATAATACCGAGGATCAACAGTGCCACAATCACTTCGACCAAAGATACACCTTTATTATTCAATTGTGGACGAACCTTAACACAACTGTCTTTATTCATTGTCTGTTTCTCCCCGGTTTATTTCTTGTATTTACTCACCTGCAGGCTGAGTTTCGGTTGTTTCTCCGATCGTTTCTCCGTTTGCTGCCTCCTCGCCTTCAAGAGGTATAAGGTCAACTTCTCCAAAGATATCATCGGTTCCTATTTCAATGCCGCCTACACTCGGCTCGGCATATACGTGATCAGCATCCTTTACGCTGAACAGGTTTATGACCATATTTCCCGCAAGCAGTCCGCTTGTCTGATCTCTGGTTACCGAAAATGCATTTACATTCATCCGCTCACGGTAGTTATTGATAAAGTCCATACAGGTCTTAAGACCTTCATAGGGTGTATTGTTATAGCTGATCGAAAGATTTGTTCCGTTCATTTCGATCTTTGGAGTTCCGTCTTCATTCAGATCCTCGCTGGCATAGATCAGGTTATCGGGATTAAAGGTGACACTCGGAATGGTCATTCCTGCCGCATCCTCAAGCGACCTGATGAACATTATGCTTTTTTCGGGAGTATTGCCCGGACCGTATTGAGCAAGGATCATCCTGATATCTGTGTCTGCCTTTTCAATACTTTCCGTCCATTCGGTACGATGGCTTTCCTTTTCGGTCAGTTCATTAATCCTTGCTTCTATCCCTTTGTTTTCTTCTTTGACTGCGCCGGCTTTTTCTATATATTTCACATATCCGAACTGATATGCACATACCGCGATCACAACTATAAGGAGCAGTAAAATATACTGAATATGCTTCTGACTGATTTTCATGATCTGTTACTCCTCCTTTTCCTGCTCTGTTTTATCTTCGGGATTCTTATAATCACATGACAGAGTGAATGTAACAGTCTTTGTCTGTGTTGTGGGTTCGATATTTTCAACGATTGCTGCGATCCTTACAGTTTCAAAGTAAGGTATCTTCTGATACTGAAGCAGTAGCTTGGCAGCCTCTTCTTTGGATGAAACAGTTATGTTCATCGTCAGACCTGTTTCTGTTGAAGCCACTGAGCTGACGATTATATCCGACACCGACTCCGTCTCCAGATAGCTCAATATATCATTCCAGTTCTCATTATGATTGAAGGTTCCCTCGTCTGCCGCCTTCACGCTTTCGTATCTGCTCATTGCGGCATTGTATTCGGTTTCGAGCTGTTCGATGCCCTGTGCTTCGAGCTGGTCGCGCTGGCCGATCAGCGTGCCCTTGCGTTCCATCTGCTTGTCGTACTCGGACTTGCCGTTCAGGATGATCACGATGGCAGCAGCGATAACGAGAACAAGGCCGACAAGGCTGATTATCAGTGTCTTGGAAAGGGCTTCCTTCTCACTCTTCTTATAGAAGCTGATCGTCGGGAAGCTTGCGCCGATACATGCGATCAGTTCGGTCGAATGCTCTTCGGCAGTGCGGTTGTCCTTGGCTACGTTAATGCCGGGAAGCTTCGGGAGAATGACTACTTCAATTCCGTTGAATTCATTTTCGATCAGTTCCTTGAAGCCTTTTACATTGGTGCCGGCGCCTCCGATGTAGATCCTGGCCATTGCGGTCTCAGGTTCCGCATTGATCATTGCCGTATCCTGTGCCACGCCGTCAGGAGAAGCTGCAGCATCGGTTGCAGCTGTATTTTCACCCGTTGTTATGTCAGAACAACGGGAATCTCCTAAAATAATATACAAATGAATAGTAAATACAGTTGCATAAATATACATTAAGGTATATAATTTTTGCATGCTCCGGGAAATGAGATATCCATGCAAAAGGTGTACCGTACAATATTTATTGCAATTTTGGTTAAGGTGTCAAAACCTGCAAAGCAGGTTCCCGCATTAACCATTTTTTGGGGCATATTGGCAGTGGTTACAGGGAGTATTGTCATGATCGTTCAAAACAGTGAAACTCACACTTACTTTGTGTATGGACCGGGACAGGATGATACCGGCAGGGTATTTCTCGGAGAATTTAAGACCAGGCAGGAAGCGCGGGACTTTGAGCTGAAGACTGCGGGTTTTGAGGCCTGTGAGCAGAACGAGGCCGAATATGACAATATAACTTTTGAGCAGCTTGTCGACCGGTTCCTTGAAGAAAAAAGGGTACGTGTGCGCGAAAGCACCTTTATCGGATACAATGTCATTGCCCAGCGGTTTATAAGACCCTGTTTTAAGAAAAAGAGGATAGGAGATATTACGCCCGCGGACTTAAGAGCCTGGCAGAACGGTATGCTGCAGCTGGATTATTCGCCGCTGTATCTTCATCGTGTCGATTCGGTCATGGCAACTGTCTTTAAATACGGAGTGCGTTTTTTCGGATTGAAGAACAATCCTTATGACCGGGTAGGGAGCATTGGCGAAGGAGTCGCAAAAAAAGTGAATTTTTGGACACTGGAGGAATTCAGGCAGTTTATGACGGCTGTAAAAAGCAGCAGAAACCGTCTGATGTTCGAACTGCTGTACTGGACCGGCATGAGGCTCGGTGAGCTGCTGGCGCTCACTGCGTCCGATATCGATCTTGAAAACGGGATAATCTATGTTACCAAAACATACCGAAGGTACCACGGACGGGATATAATCTCGCCGCCAAAGACCAGAAAAAGCCGGCGGGAGGTTTACATCAATCCGTCGCTCGTACAGGCGCTGAAGAGTTATATCTGCTCTCAATACGGTCCGGCAGGCCATAACGCCGGTACTTCAGGTACCGATCGAAACGCCTGTGCTTCGGATACCGTTCAAAACGTCCGCACGGCAGATGCCGGTGCTTTCCCGGATACCTGCGCCCTCGCCCCTGCAACACAGGACGCTGACGATATCCCTTCGTCCTGCGCCAGGCTGTTTCCGGTCGGGTTTGATTCTGTCAGGGACGCTCTTACCCGCGCTGCGCGCAAAGCCGGTGTTAAGCGTATAAAGATCCATGATCTGCGTCATTCGCATGCTTCGCTGCTGATCAATATGAATGTCACTCCGCTGCTTGTTTCCGAGCGTCTCGG
>JAILIQ010000250.1 GCA_024695205.1 Lachnospiraceae bacterium | reverse complement strand
TGAAGAATTGAATCGGAAAAAAATTAGCTTTTGGGTCGGAAGATTGTACGAACTGAAAAGACAGAACACATATACGGAGACTATTTTAATATTCTACACATCTCCCCATATGATTTTTTAAATGCTGCAATAAACCTTTTACACCTTATTTGTCAGAACTTTCTGTAAATCAAGACAGATAACCGTCCCCTGTCTTTTTTATTATATAATACAGCTTCGCAAGGCCATATGGATAATCTTAATATGCATTGGTAGAATATTAAAATAGTCTCCGTATATGTGTTCTGTCTTTTCAGTTCGTACAATCTTCCGACCCAAAAGCTAATTTTTTTCCGATTCAATTCTTCACATTTATCCGACCGAAAGTTGATTTTTTTTCCGATTTAAGGTAGAATACTCTAAAAGACAAGGAGTAGTGACAGAAATGAGCGAGAATGAGTATATCAACAGATTATTTGACAAGATAGTAGAGTTTACCCTAAAAAGTAAGGGGGCTTTAGTGATAGTGGGTCCTAAATGGTGCGGAAAATCAACCACCGCAAAGAGATATGCCAAGACGGTTATCGACCTGATGCCGCTTGAATCAAGGAACGAATTTATAGAACTCGCGAAGATATCTCCCGAAAATTTCTTAAACTATGGTCCCAAGCCGATACTTATCGATGAGTGGCAGCATGTATCATTTATCTGGGATCAGGTAAAATATGAAGTCGATAAAACCGGAGAATTTGGGCAATATATCCTTACCGGTAGCGTGACTGATAAAAACAAGACGAAACCGGATGATGAGAGCAGCAGACATACAGGAAATGGGAGGATCATACGAAAGATGATGCGCACCATGTCTCTTTACGAAACAGGAGACAGCAACGGTACCGTATCACTGCTGGGGCTTAAAAACGGCAATTTTTCCAAGGCAATGTCAAAGAAGGACATAAATGACTATGCTTATTATGTATGCAGAGGGGGATGGCCGGTCGCGATAGGAAAGGACAGGGATATATCCCTGGCACAGGCAAGGGATTATTACGAAGTTGTCGTTACAGATGACATCTTCTCAATGAAAGATATACAGCTGAAAAAAGATGAACAGAAAGCAAGGAAACTTATGCGTTCCTACGCCAGAAACGTTTCAATAGCTGCGGCTGATACAACGCTTCTTGCGGATTGTGCCGGAAATGATGATACGTTTGATAAAGATGTATTTGCAAAATACCTGAATGCCCTCAGAAATCTGTATGTTATTGAAGAACTGCCTGCGTGGAATCCGAACCTCAGAAGTCAGACTGCCATAAGAACAAAAGAGACGAGGCATTTTACGGATCCATCGATCGGTGCTGCGGCTCTGGGTATCACACCGGAGGGGATTTTTAAGGATATAACGACATTCGGATTGTTGTTTGAGTCGCTGGTAATACATGATATCAGAGTGTATGCCGATGCGATAGGAGCCCATGTTTATAAATACCGCGATTCAAAAAAACGCGAGGCGGATGCTGTGCTGCAGTTTGCAGACGGTTCATGGGCGCTTATTGAAGTAAAGCTCGGAGGAGAAGAAGATATCAAAAAGGCAGCGGACAACCTCATCAGGATAGCCGATGATATAGATCGTGAAAAAACCGGAAAACCGGCATTTCTTATGATCGTAACAAAAAATAAGGTGGCATATCAGATGGAGAATGGAGTTTATGTTGTTCCGCTGTGTTGTCTAAAAGATTAAAGTTTTACAAGACTACTTGTAAAACTGATTCCAGAAGCTCAGAAACGCTTCCCGGTTCTTTGATGAGTAGGTCTCATCTGTATATATCACATTCATGTCTTCCAACCTGCGGCTCGCGCCGCCGTGGGCATCGGTCCTCGACGGCCATGCGCCTTCCTGCAGGAACGGCTTACCTCCCTCGCCGTTGCCGTCCGCTTCTCCGAGGATCCAGCGGATAAAGAGCTTTGCGCTGTTAATGTTCTTCGCGCCGCCGGCGATCATGATATTCGCCGGATTGATCACTCCCGCGAAGGGTTCGAGCTCATAGCATACCTGCAGAGGATATCCCTGGTCCCTGAGCCTTAGTTTGCTGGCGTTTAATATGCCCACCGCATCGCTTTTGC
>JAILIQ010000248.1 GCA_024695205.1 Lachnospiraceae bacterium | reverse complement strand
GTCTCCTTCAGAACCGCATCGATCAGTTTCGCGTTCTTCACCGAAAATTCAGCGGAAACATACGGTGTTTCGCCTTCAAGTATACATCTTCCGAACTGTTCTATCTCCAGCGCATAGTTATTCGGAGCCAGAACAGTCTCTTCCTTAACGGAACCGGGGGTATATATCCTGTACGAAAGCTCACCCTCCTGGTTATATTCCACATCGGAGCGGATGCTGCCCTTTGTACCGTGTATATACAGCCTGTCAAACCTTGATCCGGTGCCTTTACCGAGGATCATTCCGGCGTTAAAGGATGCTCTTGCCCCGTTTTCAAATCCGATCGCGGCGACTGTCAGATAATCCACCCCAAGCTCCGAGAACTCAGCGGATGCTTTTACAAACACCGGCTCCGAATCGATCAGGGAAAGGATCATCGTTGTACAATAGCAGCCCAGATCATACATCGCTCCGCCTCCAAGCTCTTTGTGGAGCCTGAAATCCTCATTGTAACCCTGTGTTATGAAGGCAGTGTCGATATAATCAACCTCTCCTATCACACCGCTTTTTACCGTTTCCTTAAGACTCTTGACATAAGGGCTGTGAAGATACGCATAGGCCTCCATGAGTATCCTGCCGCTTTCTTTTGCGGCTTTATACATTTCTTCACTCTCGGCGGCATTCATTGCCATTGGCTTTTCGCACAGAACATGCTTGCCGGCTCTTAAAGCGGCAATGACCCATTCCTTATGGATATTGTTGGGCAGCGGTATATAAACAGCCTGTACGTCTTCATCCTTAAGAAGCTCATCATATGAACCGTAAGCCTTCTCAAAGCCGAATTTATCCTTAAACATCTCCGCTTTGTCCGGATTACGTCCGGCAATAGCATACAATTCACAGTTACCGGCCTTTTTCATGCCCGGGATCATGCCCCAGCTTGCAATATTGGCCGTTCCCAGAATTCCCCACCTTATCCTGCTCATAAGAACCTCCTTTAAGCTTTCTCCTGGGCTTTCAGCCTTTCGGCATCTCCGTTCAGTTTATCCACCAGAGAATCGATATAGGTTACCACCTTCTGGCTGTTATCGCTGACAGCATACGTTTCTTCGGCATGTGCGGTAACTTCCTCGGAAACAGCCGAGGTAGTCTGAACACTTGTAACGATCTTTTCATTGGCGATCGAAAGACTTGATACGATCCCGCCAAGTTCTGCCGAATTGTTTTTAATGGAGTCAACCGTCTGCATTATCTGGTCAAAGCTCTGTGCGGTATCTTCCGCGCACTTTGTTTCTTCATTGCCGGCATTCAGAAGCTTCTCTACAGTTTCCACCATGATCTTTACCTGGGATACTACGTCGCTTATCAGCCTTGTGATGCTTTCGGTCGCGTCACTGGTCTGGGATGCCAGTTTTGATATCTCGCTTGCGACAACGGCAAATCCACGTCCTGCCTCTCCTGCCCTTGCCGCCTCGATCGAAGCATTGAGAGCGAGCAGCGAGGTCTGCGAAGCCACATTTGTAATGATATCGGTAATGGAATTCATCTCTTGTGCGGTCTTACTGAAGGTCGCAAGCACTGACGCAACATCCTTGCCGGCCTTGTCGACCTGTACGGTCAGGCGCTGCATCCTTGTGATATTATCTTTTCCGTTCATTACCGCATTCTGGGCCACTCCGACATTATCCGTGATCGTATTGGCCGCAGCGCTGACATTTTCTATATGAGACGAGATCTCCTGAGTCTGCACAAGCTGGTCCTGAGCTGCCTGGGACGCCTCTCCGCTGCCCTTGCTGACTTCGTTCATCGATATCAGTGTCTTTTCCATCGATTCCTTGAGTATCGACATCTGTTCGCCTAACAGTACCACTGTATCACTCATGCTGCCCGAAACACCGAGTACACCATCAAGCAGCTTCTCTGTCTTGGAAGATTCCTCCGCCAGCCTTTTCATCTTGCTTGTCTGGGATGAGATATTGGCTCCGGTCACCAGCGTGATCGCTATAACGATCACCACCGTTATCAGACCCTGTATTTCCGCAATTGCCGTATTCTCGATCACGCCGTTCCTCAGGAAAAAGAAGATGGCGATAAAGTTTACGATACATACGCCTATTCCAAGCATATTGATGAATTGCATATCATTGTATAAAGTTACAATAATGAGCATCGGGAAAACATATGTGAATACAAGAACGTTTTCGGTTGTCATGAGTACAAATGTATAAGAAATCGCATAGCCGATCGCGATGATATGTCTGGCGAGCTCGGAATCGGGCTTCCGTCTTATTTCTATCTGTGCCAGTACAACAGGCAGCATGGATAGCAGGACTACGAGAGCCACATATCCCAGGGTTCTTGTTTTTTTGAAGATTTCCACAACATAAGCCAATGAGATGATCGAACAAAGGATAGTCAGCGCCAGTGCAGCTCTTTTGTTCGCAACTATTATCTCATGCTTCTCCATGTGATCACTTAGTTTTCTGTTCATAATTGTTCCTCCGTTGTTATTTGCCCCGCCATAAAGTGACTATATATATACACCTGAACTTCCCGGAGGAGATTCGGTGATTGTTTTTTCAATGCATCATTAAATTCAGATTCCTGTGCCGGAAAATGTACTTACGCGCATGGAGGATGTGAAATAAAGGTATAAATAGAAACGTCGATCAACATTGTAATTATGGCATATTTTACGAAAAAAAGCAAGCATTGAGCCAACTTATCCACCTGCGGCCCGGGAGACTGTACGAAAATCAGCCACATAGAAGGCTGGCTTCGCACTCATGATCATCATACAGGGAAAGCTCAGGCACCGCTTCCTTTACAGACCGGTATCCGGCACAATGCTTACGTGTTCCTGGGTGATCCGCAGATCGGAACATTTACCGGCCACGTCCCGGCAATAATCCATCGTTTCCCGGATCTTGACTGCCAGCTCTGCGATCAGCTGCTCAAAACGAGGCTCCTTAGGGTTTGTATGCAGTATGATCTCGCGGTCTGTCACCTCAACCCGCCTGATAGATTCGTGGGTCCCGAAAGCGTCAATATCATCCTGTTTTGTCAGATTGGACAGATCAAACAGCAGCTCCGAGTTTCGATCGGCGCCGACATCGATCTCATCCGCAAGACGCAGCACTGCCGAAAGAAATGCGGTGCAGGTCGGGGGCTTCTTCCTTCAGTCGTTTTTCCAGCATAAAATCAGACATGATATTTCCTCATCTTTCCGTAATTTCCAGAGAATCAACTTCCTGTGCCAGTTTTCCCAGACGCGAAAGAGCATGTTCTATCCGGATCTGCTTAAATTGCGGCTTGCCGATGCCAAGTCCGGCGATCAGGTATAGAAAACGTATCAGTGCCACAACGATTATTTTTTTCTCTATAGCCTCTGTTACGGCCTCATCGGGACAGTCAAGATAATTGCGCAGGGTTTCCTTCCAGATATACCTGCAGCGTTCGGCACTCAGTCCGAGGAAGGTCACCGTATCATCAGGGTCATCCTCACCGAACTGTACATATGACAGATACAGTCCCATCAGATCAAACACAGGATCTCCCACACTGACTGTATCCATATCGATCAGCATTGGTTCGTTTCCGCTGAGCATTACATTTTTCATCCGGATATCACCGTGAACGAAATGCAGGTTTTCCGGCATAGCCTGCAGGAGGGTGCGCAGGCGTTCCTGAAGTTCTGTAGGAAGCAATGTTTTCAGCGCGTCCAGATAACCGATAAACTGTTCTTTTGCCTCGGGCAGCTCCCCGCGTTCCATTTCGACCGTATGAAGCTGGCAGATGAAATGCGCATACTGGCGAACGATCTCTTCAGTCCGCTCAGGCTGCTCCACGATCAGATCGTTGTAGGAGGAGGCTTTCAGCATCTCAAATACAGAACCGTACTTGTCCCCTGCCTTGACCACGTCATAGGAGATCGCCGTGGGTATTCCCTTCACAAAGGCCTGTTTGGCGCGCTTCTGCTCATTTTCGATCATCGGAAGGCAGTCCGGGATCTCATACACCTTCACGACAGTGTCGTCATCAAGACGATATACCGTCCCAACAGCGCCGCGGCCAATGATCTCACAGCCTTCAATGTTCAGCTCACGCAGCTTTTTCCTGACATCCAGAATATCCGTGAACCCTGTCATGGCAAAGATCTCATATACCTCGGGAGTCACATTGCGTACCTGCAGCCGCTTTTTCGCGGACTTTGCAAGCTTCATAAGAACCCTGAGTCCCGCACTTGAAATGTAGCTGAGTTCCTCTGCGTCAATGACCGGCTCCTTTCCCGGTTTCTCATTGACCACGGCCTCAAGATCCGCTTCTGTCCGGGCGGCATTGTTTGAATCGATCCTGTTTTCCAGAAAAATGATAACTTTGTTGTCCTCGATCTTAGTCTGCATCTTCAAACCTCCAAATTGATAAACAGGCAGTTGCTGTTGAATGTATTGATGTATCTTATATCCTTTGCCAGCTTCATCACCATCCGGATACCGATGGTGTTCTCATTCTCCTCCATGCTGCTGATCTCATAGTACTTCATCGGATCAAATTCCTCGCAGTAGTCCCGAAGTGTCAGGCAGATCTTTTCCTGATTGGCATACAGCCGGTAATCCACATACAGTCCGCTTCTGTTGCGCGGTTTTCCGTGCTTTACGATATTGCCCGCCATTTCCTCTACAAACAGGGACATCAGGTTGATCCGGCGTTTGTCCATATTGTGACGCGAGCAGAACTGCGCTGCCCTCTCGCTCTCCCGAACAACATCGTCCATTGTGCGGATCGCCGCGGTAATATTGTCCTCCTCGCTGCCCCCGAAGCCGTCAGGCAGGAGCATGACATCGTCCGCCTTTTTGGGGATCCCTTTGCTGCGAATACACAGAAATACGAACATGATCAGGAAAAGAACGGCTTTTCCCACGGCAACCGAAGCCATGATACCCTTTGTTCCGAATGCCATACCAAGCAGGAAAGCTGTCCCCACGGGAATGAAGAAGCGCTCCGCAAAGCACAGGATATTGACCATCTTCCGGTTTTGTACGCCTTGAAGATAGTCCTGGTAAACCTCACTGATACCGTCAAGCACAAGTCCCACAGCCATACAGCGGATACTGAACACGGACAGTTCGATGACTTCGGGCTCGCCGGTGTAGATGCGTGAGAGTAATGGTGCAGCGAAGAACAGGATCACTCCCACTGCAAAAGGTAATACCGACAACAAGCTTCACGGCATAGGTAAATGCCCGCTTCAATCCGTTCCGGTCAGCGGCGCCGTAGTACATGGAAGAGATCGTGAGCAGCGTCCGCCCTATACCTATGCTGATGCAGAACATCAGCATATTCAGGTCACTTTGCATACCTTTTGCGGCCACTGCGGCCGTGCTGACGGCCACAAACAGATTGATGCGGTTGGTGGCGATATCCCTCAGGATAATTGCCAGTTTCTTGACAAACGAGAGGGAACCGTTTTTTACAATACTCTTGATATGTGCGGAATTGAGAGCCTTAAGGGAGAAACGAAAATATCCCGATCTTCTGAAAAAGTGAATGAGAAAAACGGCGAGCTGAAGCCACATGGAAACAGATGTAGCCAGACCCATTCCAAAAATGCCGCCGTGAAATAAAAAAGCATTCAGCAGATCCCCCAGGATATCCGTTATACAAAGAACTGCCGCGGACAGGGTGACAAGCTTTTGCCGTTATCCATTACAAGGAACGGGCTTAAGACCTGCACCAGAATAACGGCAGGGATACCGATGAGATAACCGTGCAGATAATTCAGCATATGACTGTACAGGTCAGGACGCTTTGATACCGAGACGCCGCATATACAAAACAGAACGTCCGGACAGAAAATGCTGAAAATAACAAACAATACGGCAATAAAGATACCGAAATATACGGAGAAGGAAAAAACCGCGTTTGCTTCTTCGCGCTCACCGGTGCCCACCTTGTGGGCACAGACTATCTGACCGCCTATGGAAATGAAGCTGGCAAGCAGTAAAATGATGTTGACCATGGGACCCAGCAGGGAAACAGCCGAATATGCGTCCGATCCCAGGAACCGGCTTGTGATAACTCCGTCAATGATATTGGCGACAACACCGGTGACTTGTGTAAAGATCATTACGATGGCTGCCGGCAAAAACATGCTGGACAGAACATCCTTTTCCCTCTTTGACATGGCAGATTGCCTCTCTTCTGAATTGTTCACCTGTATTTGCTTATGCAGTTTATTCTATAATTATAATTCACGGGGAACTTTCTTGTCAACCGCCCGCCACCGAAGGCTGTCCGGCTTTGGCCGAAAATTCAATCTCAGCGAAAAAACTGCCCCGCTCTCACTGTGAGATTAGTGGCAA
>JAILIQ010000244.1 GCA_024695205.1 Lachnospiraceae bacterium | reverse complement strand
GGATACCATAAGAAGAATGGTCACAGACAGGCTTACACCAAGGTTAAGATTGAGAAGATCAATGCTTGATCGATTGGAGCTTGAAGATGATTCGCGTCAGTTTCAGATATGACAGTACCGGTTGTCCGACAGCCTTCAGGTTTGAAGGTCATGCAGGATACGCGCGATACGGTAAGGATATAGTTTGTGCTGCAGCTTCGGTGCTTGCGCTCAACACAGTCAATTCCGTAGAAAGCTTTACAAAAGATGCTTTTGATATTGAAACAGATGAAAAACGCGGATATATGATGTTTTCCTTTAAAAACGAACCGTCAGAAGGCGGCAGGCTGCTTCTTAAGAGTCTGGAGCTCGGTATTAAAGGAATAATCGAAGACAATGGCAAACGTTTTATTAATTTAGTCGAATGGGAGGTGTAAGTCATGTTGAGGATGAACTTACAGTTTTTCGCTCATAAAAAGGGTGTTGGTTCTACCAAGAACGGCAGAGATTCCGAGTCAAAAAGACTGGGACCCAAGCGTGCAGACGGTCAGTTCGTTAAGGCAGGCAATGTTCTTTTTACACAGCGTGGTACAAAAATTCATCCCGGTCTCAATGTTGGACGCGGCGGCGACGATACTTTATATGCGCTTGTTGACGGAACACTGAGATTTGAGAGAAAGGGAAGAGACAAGAAGCAGGCTTCTGTTTATCCCGTAGCTGAGTAATTTAAGTAACCGGCGGGGCTTTGAGCGATCGAAGCCCCGTTTTTTAGACTTTTTCAGAGATTTTGTGAGGTTATGAGTATGTTTGCTGATACAGCCAGGATACATATAGGTTCCGGAAAAGGCGGAGACGGACATGTTAGCTTTCGTCGTGAAAAATTCGTTCCTGACGGCGGTCCGGACGGCGGAGACGGCGGCAAGGGCGGAGATGTTATATTTGAAGTCGATAAGGGCCTTAATACACTTAATGACTACAGGTTCAGGCATAAATTCTTCGCAGGAAACGGTCAGGACGGGCAGAATAAAAGGTGTTCCGGCGCCAACGGAGAGGATCTTATCCTGAAGGTTCCCGAAGGGACTGTTGTCAGAGAGCTTAATTCGGGCAAGGTCGTTGCCGATCTGAGCCATGACAATCTGCGCCAGATCGTTTTAAAGGGCGGCCGCGGCGGAAAAGGCAATATGAATTACGCCACCTCCACGATGCAGGCTCCCAAATACGCACAGCCCGGTGCGCCGGCACAGGAGATTGATGTCATACTCGAACTGAAGGTGATCGCCGACGTAGGTCTTGTGGGCTTCCCCAATGTCGGTAAATCAACCCTTCTTTCGCGTGTTACGAATGCTGATCCCAAGATTGCCAATTACCATTTTACAACCCTTAACCCCAATCTCGGAGTTGTTGATCTTGGCGAGGGAAAAGGCTTTGTAATGGCGGATATACCCGGACTTATCGAGGGTGCATCAGAAGGTGTCGGGCTCGGACATGAGTTTTTGAAGCATATCGAGAGGACCAAGGTTCTTATTCATGTCGTTGACGGCGCTTCCGTAGAAGGCAGAGATCCGGTAGAGGACATTCATAAGATCAATGAAGAGCTTGCAAAATTTAATCCCGAGCTCCTTAAAAAGCCTCAGATCATTGCCGCAAATAAGATGGATGCAGTCTATGACGGCAGTGAAAATGATATAATCAAAAGGCTTAAGGATGAATTCGAACCTGAAGGGATCAAGGTATTTGCCATATCGGCAGTAAGCGGTAAGAATATTAAAGAACTTCTTTACTGTGCATATGATCTTTTAAAGACCCAGGGTGATGACCCCATAGTTTATGAGCCTGAATTCGTATATGAAACCGATAATGCCGCCAATCTGCCTTATACGGTTTCTTATGACGAAGAAGACCATGTATATGTTATCGAAGGTCCGAGGATCGAGAGAATGCTTGGATATACCAATCTTGATTCGGAAAAGGGCTTTGAATTCTTCCAGAAATTCCTTAAAGATAACGGGATACTTGATGAGCTTGAGGCACTCGGGATCAATGAAAAAGATACCGTCAGACTCTACGGCTGGGAATTCGAATATTATAAATGATTTTTTTATTGATTTAATCACTCATTCAGTTTAGTATTATATTAGAACTTCGATATCGAAAGGATATTTATGACATCAAAGCAAAGAGCTTATCTTATCGGACTGGCAATGAAGCTCGATCCGGTTTATAACATTGGAAAAGGCGGAATTTCCGCGGAATTTACCGAAGGGATCCTTGAGGTTTTAGAAGCCAGGGAACTGATCAAGATATCCGTTTTAAAGAACTGTGACGACGATCCGAAGGAACTTGCGTATATCCTTGCGGAAAGGACGCATTCCGAAGTGATCCAGGTGATCGGTAAAAAAATAGTTCTTTATAAGGAATCAAAAAACAACAAAAGGATAGAACTGCCCAAAGCTAAGAATAAGAAGGAGTGATCTTATGAAGCGTATAGGAATTTTAGGCGGAACATTTAACCCGATCCATATTTCACACATTCTGATCGCAAGAGCGGCTTTTAATGAGCTTGCTCTCGATAGAGTCATTTTCATGCCTTCCAAGAATCCTCCGCACAAACAGGATCTTGATGTTGCCTCTGATGATGACAGGATGAATATGGTGCGTTTTGCGATCGAGGACGAGCCGGGTTTTGAAGCTTCGGGGCTCGAACTAAACCGCGAAGGTCTCACCTATACTTCAGATACGCTGAAAATATTGAACGAAACTTATCCGGAGGCAAAATTCTATTTTATCATCGGAGGAGATTCTCTTGCGAGTTTTCCTCACTGGCATGAACCCGATCAGATATTAAGACGCTGTGCACTGGTATGTGTGGGTAGGGCAATAACCGACAATTCGCTTATCAGAAATAAGATAGCCAAGATCCGTACGATGTTCTCGACAGGGGATTTTACTCCCGAGATCTATTTTGTGAATGCCCCTCAGTCAGATATTTCATCATATATGATCCGTAAATATATCTCTTATGATATAAGCATCTTAGGTCTTACCAAACCCGCTGTGTCGGATTATATCTTTAAAACCAGATTATACCGTTCTTCCGTTTATGATGAGTTCATGATGAAAATGGAGAGTCTGCTCAGCCCGCATCGTTTCACTCATGTGAAGAATGTTGCAAAGACTGCTGTAAAGCTTGCCAGGACTTATAATGCCGATATGGACAAAGCATATATTGCCGGTCTTCTTCATGATTGCGCCAAGTATCTTGATGATGAACAGATGCTTCAGGTAGCCGAAGAGTACAATATAGAGCTTGAGGAAGTTGAAAAGGCTTCGCTTCAGCTCGTGCATGCCAAGATCGGTGCGGTATTTGCCCGTGAAGTATATGGAATAGAAGATGAAGACATCCTGAATGCCATACGTTACCATACAACCGGACGTCCCAATATGAGTCTTCTTGAAAAGATCATATATATTGCCGATTATATCGAACCGGGAAGAAAACGCGACATAAGTGATCCTCAGGCAGCCCGTATGCTTGAGCTTGCGCGTTCCTTCGCATCTGTTGATCTCGATCAGACCCTGAAATATATTTTGAAAGAAACCTATGATTATCTTGTCAACAAAACCGATTATGCTATCAGTGATATGACTCGCAAAGCTTATGAGTTCTATAAGGATATTTAACGGATTAAGGTATTTAACGGATTATAAAGGAGGGTGTTTAAATTATGAATAAACCCGAAGAAATGGTCAAACTGATCTATAAGGCAATGGATGATAAAAAAGCCGAGAATATCAAAATACTCGATATTGCCGATGTTTCAACCATAGCCGACTATTTTATCATATGCAGCGGCGCAAATACATCCCAGATGGAGGCGATAATCGATAATATCACCGAAACACTCGGAAGAGCCGGATATGAAACCAAGCGTACCGAAGGCGGAAGAAACAGCAGCTGGATATTGATGGATTACGGTGATGTCGTAGTGCATATCTTCTCTAAAGAAGACAGACTTTTCTATGACCTTGAGAGGATATGGAGAGACGGCAAAACGGTTGCGATAGAAGATATCGGATAACCAAAATCGTTAAAAATTGAAAATCAGTTGTCTTAAAACATAATAGTTATAATAAGGGCATATCCGGGCCGATCATGTCGGTTGGAGATATGCCCTTTTTAATATTCTTAAAGCATGCGGAACAATCCGATGACTTTACCAAGGATCCTGGCATCCGGAACGATAATGGGATCCATGGAATCGTTCTCGGGCTGGAGACGGATATGATCCGATTCTTTGTAGAAAGTTTTTACAGTTACGCTGTCATCGATAAGAGCAACAACCGGTTCGCCGTTCTTGGCTGTATTCTGCTGACGGACAAGTATCTTGTCTCCGTCGAAGATACCGGCATTGATCATACTCTCGCCCTTGACTTTGAGCATAAATGTCTGTTCATTGGGCATATACTCCGAAGGGATAGGGAAGTAGCCTTCAATATTCTCAACGGCAAGTATGGGCTGTCCTGCAGTAATAGTCCCAATGATCGGCACATTCACAAGCTCGCGCCTCGTGAGATTAAAACTGTCGTCAACGATCTCGATAGTACGGGGCTTGGCCGGATCACGCCTGATATAACCGTTCTTCTCAAGAGCTTCAAGATGAGCGTGAACGGAAGAAGTGGACTTCAACCTGACAGCTTCGCAAATATCGCGTACCGAAGGCGGAAACCCCCTGTTGATGATCTGATCTTTTATATACTCAAGTATCTCTTTTTGTTTTGTGGAAATCTTACCGTATGACATGAAAACCTCCTTATTCTCCGGATGTTACCGGAAATCCTGTAAAGGAAACACTATCTGACATTCGTCAAAAATGATGTTAAAATGATTATATATTATCATATATGAAATGTCAAACAAATGTTTGCGAAAATTTATTCGATTTTATTTTTCGGGACCCATGACGGTAAAATACCGTTTGTCACAGCATGGAACATACTGTCTTTAAAGCCCGGATTCTCGCGTTGCAGCTGCCTTACGATGTCTTTTATGTATTCACGTTTTGTATTTTTGTCCGCAGGACAGGGATTTTTTACGGTCGGCAGCTTGTAAATGTTTTTAAACCCTATGATATCGCTTTCGCTGACATAGATCAGCGGGCGGATAAGCGTGATCCCGGTCCTGTCAAGGTAGGTTACCGGTGCAAAACAGTAAAAGTGCCCCTCATAGATCAAAGACATGAGAGCGGTATCTATAACATCATCCCTGTGATGTGCGTAAGCTGCCTTATTGCAGTTTAGTTCCACGGCCTTGTCATTGAATGCGCCTTTTCGCATTTTCGAACACAAGGAGCAGGGATTTGATTCTTTTCTTATATCAAAAACAATATCCTTGATCTGAGTCTTCACTTCGTGAAATTCA
>JAILIQ010000240.1 GCA_024695205.1 Lachnospiraceae bacterium | reverse complement strand
TTCGTGGACAAAATCTCCAAATTTAATGTATGAACGACGTCAAATTGACGTCGCATTATTGAAAACACTGTATTTTACAGGGTTTGCGAGCATTTTGTTGATAGCTGCAACACCCTGATGCGCCGGTTCAAATCCGGCTGCCGCCTCTCATGAAAAGCCTTGAAAATGCATGAATTAAAAGCATTTCAAGGCTTTTTCTTTTTTGTGTTTCTTCCGTATTTTTCCATAAAAATCCATGGATTTTCATTCCATAAGGTGTAAATAAGGTGTACGGAAACAATTAAACTCTATTCTCACCCATTCCACTTCCCTGCCGGAAAGCAGATTATGAATTTGTCCGATAATCATAAGTTGAATTAATCTGTTTTCATCAGTCCTGTATTCCTCACCACACCCGAAAACAGTACCGATCCGTCCTTTCCTGCAAGTACGAACATGAACGGCCTGTCAAATACGAGGTCGATCTCGTTAGACGGCATTGAAGTATTATTTACCGATATGATCGTATATGCGGCCCCTGTTACACCCTCTTCATCAACTTCGAGAACTGCGGCATGCCCGGCAGCGCTCAGGTACAGGCGCGGGTTATCGCTTAATGGTGTAAAATCCGAGGTGACATCGCTTAAAACATCGGTTACGCCGTATTTTTCCAGCATATCGATCATATCAAGCTTCTTTGAAATCTTAAACTTTGGCAACGACAGATGTATCATTGAAGGAAACCAGTTCTTGTCAGTCCTTATATCGCCGGTCACGGGAGCAAGGATATCCGGACCTAAGATCAATGTTTCAACATTAACGCCTTCATCCGGCAGATAAAAACACATGGATCCGCCTCCGCTGAGCCACAATTTGACAGCCGTGTAGGTATCCGTACCATATGCGTATCCGTTGATCATAGTCTGGTGCATCATTTCTGCAGAAGTATCGCCTTTTGTCCCATGGAATGTCTCCGTGGTAGTTTTATCGGGGCTGAAAGGTGCATTCCATACAGCTTTATAATAAAGTGTCGATACTATCTCCAGCACAGCTTCCGGATCGATGGTAATGTCTTTTATATACTCACTCAACAACCCGAACGTATTCTTATTCATCCATGTCCGCAGGGCTTCATTCATCTCCTTTGATCCCGGAGTGCCCGAAAATGTCGATGCGTAATATTGTTCAGCCAGTCTCTGCAATGTGTCTGTGTTATAGCTTTCAGTATCGGAAAGCCATAATGAATTGGCCGGGATGCTTTTTGCGATCGGAATGTCCACATAATTGCTCTCCCACAGGCATTGTACCTGTTCACGAAGAGCATCGATATCGGAAACCCCGAGCATGTCAAGGATCTGTGTTCTGGAATTGCCGTCTGTCACTTCAGCAAGCATTGCAAGAGCGATATACATGTTCAGCGGGGAGCACACGGCGTTGTCATCGCCGGACCCAAGAATTTCCTGCATTACCGAGGTATAATAACCGTTTATTCCGGTTTGGAGCGATTTTGAACGAGATGCTTTTTGTTCCGATTCCGTGTTCCATTCCATGAATTCATCACTCTGTCCGAATCTTTCCGCGCTCATGCCTTCCGCAACAGGCGCAGGATACGCGGCAAGAAC
This sequence comes from Lachnospiraceae bacterium, assembly GCA_024695205.1. Lineage (GTDB taxonomy): Bacteria > Bacillota > Clostridia > Lachnospirales > Lachnospiraceae > RUG11977. The sequence continues at coordinate 1,213 of JAILIQ010000240.1, read as the reverse complement.
TTTGGTCACACCGAACGGATAACCGTCAGTTGGTCCGCTTATTTTCCCACGACTGATGATCGATACTGCGATCACGGCGATTATCAGTACTGCGGCGCTTGCGGCCATGATCAGTCTCCTGTTTCGTCCGTGCTTCTTATTTACGGAATATTCGCCGGCTTTAAGAATATAGTCATCATCTATATCTGCGATCTTATAAAAGAGATCTTCTTTTTTCATATGTCGTAGCCCCTTTCTGTCAGGTATTCCTTCAGTCTGCCGCGTATCCGGCTCAGAGTGACCGATATATTGTTTTCACTTTTCGCGAACCTTTTTGAAAGGTCGCGTATACTCAGCGAATACCAGTAACGAAGGACAAACATATGCCTGTTTTCATCAGCCAGAGTCGACAAAAAACTGTTGATGTTGCTTTTCAGTTCATCCCCAAGGATTGCTTCTTCGGGACTTTCATTTCCGGAAACGCATTCACCAAGTTCATCCAGGATCAAAGTCATCTCGCTTCCGCCGCGCTTTTCCCGATGTTTCTTCCTGTACATATCAAATGACAGATTTCTTGTTATCTTTCCGAGAAACACCGCCAAAACAGCAGGTTTCTGCGGTGGAATGGCATTCCAGGCGCGCAGCCAGGTATCATTGACACATTCTTCTTCGTCTGAAGGATCGGAAAGTATGTTATGAGCGATACTGCGGCAGTATGAGCCGTATTTATCCGCTGTTTCAGTGACAGCCTGCTCATTCCTGTCCCAATACAAGCCGACGATCATTTCATCATCCATAGAAATACAACCTCCTCTGCCTATACAGACGTCATTTCACAGTTAATCTTACAGAGAATACAGATTTTTTTCAATATTTGTATTCATACCCGGCATAGTATCTGATCATATTATATTGTATCTCACAGGAGAAGAAGTTATAAACAACGGCTGTGGTAAATGCACCCGTACCGGCCTATGCATGGTTGTAACAGGTAATAGCCCGGATAGTGCGGAGATTCGAATTGACCGGAATTTGTATGTTTGCTATACTGAAGAAACAATAAAAATATTTAAGAAATTGCGATTATATTCCGGTTGTGCGCCCAGACGAAGGGCGACTAATCTAACGGGTGGAAAGCCCGTCTGCGAAGGATTAACCAACCAGCAGTAGCGAGTCTTGGGATGATGACGGTAACGGCATCTGACAAGCGTAGACAGCAAGGTAGCAGGGATGC
>JAILIQ010000197.1 GCA_024695205.1 Lachnospiraceae bacterium | reverse complement strand
ATATCGTTGCGACAAGATACGGAGTGCGCATGCAGGCCGCAACGCAGATCGCTCTTACGAAGCTTGACGTGCTCAGCTACATGGACAGGATCCCGGTATGCGCGAAATACTCGCTTTACGGCGAACTGACCGATGATTTCCCGTTCCCCGCAGCGCTTGAGGACGCGAAGCCGGTTGTTGAGTACATGGACGGATGGAAATGTGATATCTCGGCTGTACGAACCTGGGAAGAGCTGCCTGAGGCTGCCCGCAGATATGTCGAATACATCGAGGCGCAGATCGGATGCCCGATCACATATGTATCCGTTGGTCCCGAGAGGGATTCTTATATTAAAAGATGATACCGGGAGGATTTTCATACATGTACGATAAATACGAATCGCCGCTTTCATCGCGGTATGCGTCGGATTATATGCTTGAGCTCTTCTCGCACAGGAGGCGCATCACAACATGGAGAAAGCTGTGGGTTGCGCTTGCGCGTGCGGAACAAAAGCTCGGACTGCCGGTGAGCGCAGAGCAGGTAAGTGAACTTGAGCAGCATATCGACGAGATCGATTTCGATGCCGCTGCGGCCCGCGAGAAGGAGGTACGCCATGATGTAATGGCACATGTTTATGCGTACGGACTTGCAGCGCCTTCGGCAGCAGGCATTATCCACCTTGGCGCTACGAGCTGCTATGTGACCGACAATGCCGATATGATCCTTTACCGTGACGGTCTGAAATACATCAGGGATGAGCTGCGCAGGGTCATTAAGAACCTTGCCGGATTTGCCTTGAAATACAAGGATCTTCCGACACTCGGATACACCCATTATCAGCCGGCACAGCTCGTTACCGTCGGCAAACGTGCTGCTTTGTGGATGCAGGACTTCTGTTCCGACCTTGAGGAGCTTGATTTTGTCATTTCCACAATGAAACTGCTCGGATGCAGGGGAACGACCGGAACTGAAGCCAGCTTCATGGATCTGTTCGAGGGCGATACTTCGAAGATCGACGAGATGAACCGCATGATCTGCGATGAATTCGGATTCGATTCCTGCTTTGCGGTGAGCGGTCAGACCTATCCCCGCAAATTCGATTCGAGGATCCTGAATGTTCTTTCGGCGATCGGCCAGAGCTGCTACCGTATGGCAGAGGACATACGTCTCCTGCAGCATGACAGGCAGCTTGAAGAGCCTTTTGAGAAGAATCAGATCGGCTCATCCGCAATGGCTTACAAGCGTAATCCCATGAGATGTGAGAGGATCTGCTCGCTTGCGCGTTATCTTATGATAGACGCCCAGAATGCGTCGATGACGGCTGCGACCCAGTTCCTTGAGCGTACACTCGACGATTCTGCGAACCGCAGGATCTCGCTTCCCGAAGGTTTCCTGTGCGCGGACGCGATCTTAAGGCTTGCGAAGAACGTAACGAGCGGCATGGTCGTAAATGAGAAGATCGTTGACCGTACAGTCAGAGAATATCTGCCCTTCATCGCTACCGAAAATATCATGATGGAAGGCGTAAAACGAGGCGGCGACAGGCAGCAGCTGCATGAGCTGATCAGACAGTGCTCTATGGAGGCTACCGCCAATATGAAGAATGGCGAACGCTGCAATCTTCCCGAGATCCTTTCCCGTCATCCTGAGTTTGGTATGACACTTGAAGAGATCGAAGCCGTGCTTGAGCCGTCGCTGTATATCGGACGCTGCCCCGAACAGACGGAGAAGTTTGTGGAGTCGGTGAAAGAGCTGTATGAAGGTGTTGACAGCGACAGCGGCGAGATAAATATTTGAGGAAACGATTATTTTCAATACAAGAACAGGAGGTGCAGCATGGAGAAGGTACTTGTACTTGATTTCGGCGGGCAATATGACCAGCTGATCGCACGCCGTGTAAGAGACAGTAAAGTGTATGCCGAAGTTATCCCGTATAACAGGATTACCGTGGAGAAGATCGTGGAACGCGGTTACAAAGGGATCATTTTCACAGGAGGCCCCAGAAGCGTTTATGAAGATGATGCCCCGAGGTTCGATCCTGCGATACTCGATGCGGGGATCCCGATCCTCGGTATTTGCTACGGATGCCAGCTGATCGCCTATCTGGCGGGCGGAGAGGTGGCTCCTGCCAAGACCGGAAGCGAGTACGGCAAGACGGAATTTGCACATGAGATGGGCGTCCTGTTCAAAGGAGTTCCCAAGATCACGGTCTGCTGGATGAGCCATACCGATTTTGTCAAAAAAGTTCCCGACGGTTTCAGAGTTACTGCGAATACGAGATCCTGTCCGGTTGCTGCATTTGACAATGATGAGAAGAAGATCTACGGTGTCCAGTTCCATCCCGAGGTAACCCACACCGAGCACGGTAAGCTTATCCTGAGCAATTTCCTGTTCGGCGTATGCGGCTGTATCGGCGACTGGAACATGGAAGACTATGCCAAATCGTGTATTGAACGCTACAAACGCGATCTGACAGGCAAGAAGGTGCTGTGCGCCCTGTCGGGCGGCGTGGATTCTTCCGTTGCTGCCGTTATGCTTCATAAGGCTATCGGCGACGATCTGACCTGTGTATTTGTCGATCATGGTCTGCTTCGCAAAGATGAGGGCGATATTGTCGAGGAAACCTTCCGCAACCAGTTCAAAATGAACATCATCAGGGTTAATGCTCAGGAACGCTTTATCGGCGCTCTCAAAGGCGTGAGCGAGCCCGAGCAGAAGAGGAAGATCATCGGAGAGCAGTTCATCCGCGTATTTGAGGAAGAAGCCAAGAAGATCGGGCGTGTAAATATTCTGGTGCAGGGTACGATATACCCCGATGTTATCGAGAGCGGCAAGGGCGATGCCGCCACGATCAAGAGCCATCATAATGTCGGAGGACTGCCCGATGTTATTGAATTTGATGATATTATTGAGCCGCTCCGCGAGCTCTTTAAAGACGAAGTAAGACGCCTTGGCATAGAGCTCGGCATCCCTTACGAACTGGTATGGCGCCAGCCGTTCCCCGGCCCCGGCCTGGCTATCCGCGTGATCGGTGATATTACCGAGGAGAAGCTTTCGATCCTGCGCGACGCCGACGCCATCTTCCGTGAAGAGATTGCCGCGGCGGGTCTTGAGAAGAGCACCAACCAGTATTTCGCGGTTCTTACCGATACCCGTACCGTGGGTGTCATGGGCGATGCCCGTACCTACGGCTACACCGTGGCCCTTCGTGCCGTTTCGACCGAGGATTTCATGACCGCAGACTGGTCACACATCCCTTACGAAGTCCTTGGCAAGATCTCAAGCCGCATCACCGGCGAGGTCAAGGGCATCAGCAGGGTAGTTTACGATATCACGAGTAAGCCCCCGGCAACGGTGGAGTGGGAATAACAAGCCATGCAGAATAGGAAACGGAAGTTTTTACGAATGCTTGCATTCATGTAAAAACTTCCGTTTTTTATTCTATACGGCGCCTACGGCGACGGTTATTGATGAGCGAAGCAAATCAATAACAGAGCATGGCTTGTTACTTGATATTCATATACGTTGACAACGTACATCAAATGCTTTATACTTTATTAAAGTATAAAGATGTTTTGGAGACGATGATATGGATATTGCAGCCAAAATAAAAGAATTAAGAAAGAAAACGGGTTTATCACAAAGCAAATTTTCCGCTAAATTTGGGATTCCCGTAAGAACTCTTCAACAGTGGGAGC
>JAILIQ010000150.1 GCA_024695205.1 Lachnospiraceae bacterium | reverse complement strand
TTGACGTATCCGATGCCGCATCCCCGGCCAAAGCCCTCATCGGAAGCACTGACGAAAGCACAAGAGCTGCTGTAAGCATCAACGCAACGGCTTTTTTATCTTTTCCTTTCATACGATCCTGACCTCCGGGAAATCTTATCTAAAAAAACTAATGTTTTGGATATTGTTTATCGTCATTGTCCATAAATCAAAGCTTATTTTTAAGTAAATTTTAAAATACAACGATATTTTTCCGTAAACCCAGTCTATTTTTTAATTTTTTCTTAAATATAAGGCGTTTATTTCTTGTGTAAATCTAAAATACTACATTTTTTTCTAAAATGCAATAGCATATTTCATAACTGACTAAATTTTTTAGCAGGGATAATTTGGTCATATTTCACAAATTGTTTTAATATTTCTTAATGTTTTGATTTTTTATTGGTTATTTTTGCTTTCCGCCCGGGGAAGCACTTAATCAGTGCTCCCCTGATAAAATGCAGCCCGGGAGCATCTTAAAAGCACTTGACATCTTAAAAGTACTTGACAAGTTAGCTGTGACTAATTACAACCTACTCACAGTTAGCTATGGCTAATCAGGGCGTCGGCAAATTACTCAATATTCGGTAATTTGCTGTCTTGAAGGAGGTTGCATGATGGGAAATTTTCTTGAGATCAAAGATCTTAAAAAGAGTTTCGGAACAGGCGAGGCAAAACAGGAGGTTTTAAGAGGCATGGCATTATCCCTTAATATCTTTACACTGTTTTCAAACAGTGTTATAATACAGAAAGTTACAAAATCTATAGGTTTTAAGGAGGTTTTATCATGGCTTTTTGTCCCAAATGCGGTGCTCAGGTAGTTGATGGTGCTCCTTTCTGCGAGCAGTGCGGTACCAAGCTCACCGACACAGCCGCAACACCTGGCAGTCCGGTCAGTCCGGTCATTCCGGAAATGAATCCCGTGGATATTTACGACCACACATCCGAATTCGATCCTGCAGATATCTCAGCGAACAAGTGCTTCGCGATTCTTCCTTATCTGCTCGGAACTCTTGGTATCATTGTCACTGCACTGATCAGTTCATCCTCACCTTATGCGATGTTCCATCTTCGTCAGGCAGTCAAGATCACGATCCTCAATACCCTGCTCTTTATCTGCATGGCGGTTCTTGTATGGACTATCATTGTTCCGATAGCCGGTGCCGTCTGTCTTCTGATCCTGTTTATTCTCAGGATCATCGCAGTATTCCAGGTATTCTTCGGCAAGGCAGCTGAGGTAGCTATCATCAGAAGTCTCGGATTCTTAAGATAATCAGATCATAAACGACGAGGCTGTCGCACTTTAAATAAGTGCGGCAGCCTCTATTTTTATACAGAGATCAACTCACCTGAGTATGATCACCGAATACGGCGGAAGCACATACTCTCCGGCGGTATCGTCGGATCGGATCGATGTAAGGGTATTGCCGAGCAGTTCACCCGTCTTCTTCTCATATCCGAGAATGTTCCTGTCAAGAATGACCTTCTCTTCATCCACCGAATTCAGGTTCATGACCACGATTATATCAGAGCCGTTCCAGGTGCGGCGCGTTACGCTGACCTGGTCGCCGGCCGTCACGCCCGGAAGACCGTTGAGTATTTCCACCCTGCCTCTTGCGATCTCAGGATTCCGGTTGCGCAGCTTCATGGCCTTCCTGTAATAATTCAATATCGAGTTCTTGTCGGCAAGCTGTTTTTCCACAGAGTCAAAGTAATACGAATCCGCATTGACTTTGATCCCGTCGGGAGTCTTTTTGCAGTACCCTTCGGTGTCAAGGCCGTCCCACAGCATTGCGATCCGCTTGTTGGGATCGTCTCCGGTTCCGAGCATTCCGATCTCCTCCCCGTAATATGTAAACAGTGCTCCGGGCATCATCGCAAGTATCCCGCCGCCCATTTTCACACGATCGGGCATTGATTTGCGAAGGAAGTTCGCAGGCCTTGCCGTATCATGATTTCCGAGGAACATTGAAGGAATACCGATATCGTAAGTAGTCTGCAGTCTTAAGAGCAGATCATTCATCTTCAGCCCGCAGCTCTTCGAGGAAAAGCTCAAAGGTCCCGTGACAATGCTGCCCTCGCCTGTTGCGGCGGTAAATATAAAGAAGCTGTCAAGTCCCGAATCGTAATAATCCCTGATGATGGGATCGGCATTCTCCCAGGCCTCGCCGACAAGGAAACAATCCTCTTTCAATTCATGAGCGGTTGTCGAGAGCCAGTGCAGAAATTCCTTGTTTTTCTCAACATCCCCGGTATAGTAGCTTGTGCAGGCATCAAGACGGAAACCGTCAACCCCCAGGTCGAACCAGTATTTCATTATGTTTCTGATCTCGTCACGGACCGTGGGATCGTCAAGATTCAGATCCGGCATGCCTGACCAGAAGCGTGATTCGTAATACCATCCCGTCGAGCCGACCTGTGTGTATCCGTTCTCGTACTGCGACTTAAATACATAATAATCCTTGTATTGGCCCGAAGGCTCGCCGTTTTTGGCTATCTCGGCGCACGCTTCACGGAACCACGGATGTATCGAAGATGTATGATTGACGACCAGATCAAGGATTATGTCGATATTGCGCGCATGGGCTTCCCTGATAAGGTTCTTCATATCGTCAAGCGTACCGTATTTCGGATCGATCCCGTAATAATCACTGATATCGTATTTGTGATAAGTAGGCGAAGGATGGACCGGCATGAACCAGATGCCCGTATATCCCATATCCGCTACGTAGTCAAGCTTCCCGGTCACACCGTTTAAGTCCCCGTATCCGTCCCCGTTGGAATCATAGAAGCTGTAGACGAATATCTCATAATAATTTCTGTAGGAATCGTCAATGATCTCAACCGGCTCCTCATCTTCCTGCTCTGTCTGCGAAGCTGAGGTATCTTCACGGTTTTCATCCCCGTTGTTCGTTGACTGATCCGTTTTATCATCGCCCACAGCAGACGAAATGCCCGCATTGCCGGGATCGTTCGGATCACCGGAACTTCCGGTATCTTTCCTGCAGCCTGACAGCATCAAGCCTGCCATCAGCAGGACTGTGGCTATCAGCAAGCCGTATTTCATATGTCTGTTCTTATTCATACTTAACCTCCATGCCGGGAGCGAAGCTGATCTTAAGCGATCTTTCAATGGTTGCATGCGCTTCCCGGAGCATTGACACGCAGATACTCACAAACTGCCTTTATACGCTTATGATATAATACATTTTTTTACTTGTAAAGAGTTTATAGTGCTTGAAAAATACCATGTTTGCGGTTATAATCAATAAGGTTTTATATCCATAATATATGTGCCGGATCAGGACAGCCCTTACTCTGATCATTTCCGGCAGGAAAGGACGATTATGAAATACGGTTATTTTGACGATCCCAACAGGGAATATGTCATTACAACACCCGAAACTCCGCTTCCCTGGATCAATTATCTGGGCAATGACGGTTTCTACGGACTCATTTCCAACACTGCGGGAGGTTATGACTTCTACCGCGATGCCAAGCTGCGCCGCATCACACGTTTCCGCTACAACAACGTTCCGAACGATTTTGGCGGACGTATGTATTACATCAAGGATGGAGATACCGTATGGAGTCCCGCCTTCCTGCCTTCGGGAACCAGGCTTGATTCCTATGAATGCCGCCACGGCATGGGATATACAGCATTTACGAGTGTAAAGAACGGCGTTGAGGCCAAACTTACCGCATTCGTTCCGCTTGGAGATTCCTGCGAGCTCAACCGTCTTGATGTCACCAATAATTCCGGTGAAAACAAGGAACTTACGATCTTCAGCTGCATTGAATGGTGCCTTTGGAACGCTGTAGACGATGCCAACAATTATCAGCGCAATCTCTCCATCGGAGAACTTGAAGTAGTCGGCAGCACGATCTTCCACAAGACCGAATACCGCGAAAGACGCAATCATTATGCTTTCTTTACGGTCAATGCGGATATCGACGGTTTTGATACGGACAGAGATACTTTCCTCGGCGCAAGACGCTTCTGGAACGATCCTGTTGCCGTTGAAAACGGCAGATCAGGCAATTCAAAAGCCAGCGGCTGGTATCCGATCGCAAGCCACAGCATTAAGATCAAGCTTGCGCCCGGCGAGAAGAAGAGCTTTATCTTCCAGCTCGGATATGTTGAAGTTGACAGAGATAAGAAATGGGAGT
>JAILIQ010000108.1 GCA_024695205.1 Lachnospiraceae bacterium | reverse complement strand
TGGTCAGGATGCGGAGTCGGGTACATTCATATACAGCAGCTGATAGACTCCCATCCTGATCACATTCCTGACCACAGGCTTCATCTTTGCCGTCCCGGTTTTAGAGACCGCATCTATCACATGATCGAGCATGATCTTTCGCTCGATCGTTCCCATTAAAATGCGCTTTACAAAGCTCTTGTCCTGATCGCTCAGATCTGAGTGGGAATTCAGATAGTCTGCAATAACAAGATGGGAGGGCCTGTGCGCTTCCAGAACATCAACGATCAGATTGAGACAATCTTTTCTGATATCTGCCATGGCACAGGTCCTCCGTTATTGTCGTTATGATAATGATCTGCAGTATATTGGCTGCCGGATCAACGCGCGGTATATCAGGCATTCTTTGAGACATTACCGCACAAAGTATTCTCTTCGATCTTAAATCCTCTTAAAAAATCTCCGGCTGTCATACGTTTCTTACCTTCAAGCTGAACCTCAAGCAGTTCCAGACAGCCGTCGGCAGTTTCCACATAGAGTCCTTCACCTTCGGTAAAAAGCCTTCCGGGCTTTCCCGAAAGACGGCAGCCTGCAGGATTGCCTTCATTTTCTTTGCCGGCGTTCTCACCGCATACGTCAGGTATCACTGCTTTCCATATCTTCAGCATCCTGCCGTTGATATATGTATATGCCCCGGGCCAGGGGATCAGACCTCTGATAAGTCTTTCAAGATACTCGGTCTTATTGTTGAAATCAAGCTCACCCATGCTTTTCTTTAACATTCCAACATAGGTAGCCTCATCATTGTTCTGCGGCACAGGATGCGCGGTCCCGTTTTCTATCATATCCATTGCTTCGAGCAGTGTCGGTCCGCCCAGTTCCATCAGTCTGTCATGTAAGCTTCCCGCAGTCTCATCGGGTGCCAGTTCTATCTTTCTGGTCAGGATCATATCTCCGGTATCAAGACCCTTCTCCATATACATGATAGTAACGCCCGTTTCTTTCTCCCCGTTTATGACTGCCCACTGGATGGGTGATGCGCCTCTGTACTTGGGCAGGATAGATGCATGTACATTGATGCAGCGATACCTGGGCAGATTCAGGATGTTTTCGCGAAGTATCTGTCCGTATGCCGCCACTACGATTATATCCGGAGCGAGTTCCCTGATCTTTTCTACAAATGTCTCCTCTGAGGCTTTTTCGGGTTGAAAGACAGGTATTGAATACTCAAGTGCAACTTTTTTGACATCTGAAAAAATGATCTCATTTCCTCTCGCATTCGGACGGTCCGGCTGTGTCACCACTCCCACGACCTCATGTCTTGAAGCGATCAGCGTACGCAGGATCCCGGCTGCTATTTCCGGAGTTCCCATAAATACTACACGCATAGAATCATCTCCTTTATGCAGAAATGCTGTTTCATCCGGCGGTTAAGGCCGCCTGTACTAATTGACGTCTGACAAGAGGTATGTCATTCCTCTTCCTTCTCGGTGGATGTCAGCTCACCTTCTACCTTACTTGTATACAATACTCCTTCAAGATGATCGAGTTCATGCTGGATAGCTCTTGCCAGCAGCTCGGTGCCTTCAAGTTCGAAGGGCTGCATATCTTCATTCAATGCCCTTACCTTAACATGATTGGCACGGGTTACGGTTCCGGACTTTCCGGGTACCGAAAGACATCCTTCGGCACCTGTCTGGGTGCCGTCTTTTTCAATGATCTCCGGATTGATCAGAACGATCGGTGAATCACCGTCTTCTGTAACATCGATAACTACAATGCGCTTAAGTACACCGACCTGCGGAGCAGCAAGACCGACTCCGTTCGCATCATACATGGTATCGAGCATATCCTCGATCAGTTCCCTGTTCCGATCAGTCATTTCGGTAACTTCCCTGCTTTTCTTGTTGAGGATGGGATCGCCTTCTACTCTGATATTTCTGATAGCCATAAAAAACCTCCGTTAGTTAAAGTTGAACTGAAGCGCAACGTTTTTCCCGTATTTTTCTTCCTGCGCAGTCAGACTGTCTTTTGTTTCTACAAGCAGAGAATAATCCTCCGCCTTTATATATATTATCTTCCGGAAAATGTCCCGGGCCTTTGCCAGCGGCGCATCGGCGGGTCCAATTATCTTTACTCCCGTCAGATCGTCCTCACTGTGGCCGGCGCTCATTCCCGATGCCGAGCCATCTTCCCGGAACATATGTAAAGTTTTTTTCTTTACAGCACATTTCTCATAAAACGATCTTATATCATGGCTTACTTCATCTGCCGCAGCAGCCGCTGTCTTCTCGTCATCCGACAGAACAAGGACAGACAGCATGCAGCTTGCAGGGGGATAATCCATCACGGCCCTGAAGCCGTATTCTTCTTCATAAAAGCCTTCATAATCGGCATGTGCCGCACGATCGATACAATAATGATCCGGATTATAGGTCTGGATCACAACATCACCGGCAAGTTCACCACGCCCGGCTCTGCCCGACGCCTGCGTCAGCAGCTGGAAGGTTCTCTCACCGGCCCTGAAATCCGGTGCATATAGTGACATATCTGCCATCAGTATGCCCACCAGTGTACACTTATGAAAATCATGACCTTTGACGATCATCTGGGTACCGATCAGGATATCGGCCTCTTCATTTGCAAACGATGACAATATCTTCTCGTAACTGTCCTTGGTCGAAGTCGTATCCGCATCCATTCTGAGTATCCTGGCCTGTGGATATAATTCCCTGAGTTTTTCCTCGACCTTCTGGGTCCCAAGCCCGAAGGTGCTGATGTAAGGCGATCCGCATGTCGGACATTTATCCGGCTTGAGCGTCGTATATCCGCAGTAATGGCAGACCATCCTACCGTTATTGTGATATGTCATCGAAATATCGCAATGAGGACATTTTATCACATTTCCGCAGCTTCTGCATGAAACAGATCCGGAATAACCTCTTCTGTTCAGAAACAGCATCGTCTGCTCGCCCCTATTCAATCTGTCCTCGAGCAGTTCTCTCAGTTCTATGGAAAAAGCCGTCCGGTTGCCCAGCTTCAGTTCCTCCCTCATGTCCACGACATGTATTCTGGGAAGTGCTGCGCCTCCCGCACGTTCACTCAGTTTAAACAGCTTTATCCTTCCGGCCTTTGCCATCGTGTAAGCTTCAAGCGACGGCGTTGCCGATCCCAGTATGACGGTTGCGTCCTCTTCCTCACCGCGTCTGAAGGCTACCTCCCTGGCATGATAAGCCGGCATGTTCTCGGCTTTGTAACTGCCCTCATGCTCCTCGTCAATGATTATGAGCCCCAGTCTTTCAAATGGCGTAAACAATGCCGAACGCGGTCCTATCACGATATCCGTCTCACCGCGCTTGGCTCTTAAATACTGGTCATATCTTTCTCCGTCCGACAGTTTGGAATTCATGACTGAGATCCTGTCTCCGAAGCGGAGATAAAAACGCTTTACGGTCTGATAAGTGAGCGCTA
>JAILIQ010000103.1 GCA_024695205.1 Lachnospiraceae bacterium | reverse complement strand
TCAGCCTTCTTTAGGTCATTGTCATGTAATGCCTGTAAGATATTATCTTCGTGGTTTTCGCTGTCGGAGCAGACCATATACACATCATTCTGGGCCATGGTCATGGCAGCAAGATCGGTCCTGTTCTGCTCGTGTCCTCTGCGGTTTATTGCTGCCCACCAGTCTGTCATCGCAATACCTTTAAAGCCCCATTCGCCTCGCAGTATTGTCGTATTCAGGTCAATGCTGCCGGCTGTCCACAGACCGTTCACACTGCCGTAGGTAGTCATGATCGTGACTGCCCCGCCTTTCTTGATCGCTGTTTCAAAGCCTTTAAGATATATTTCGCGCAGGGCTCGTTCCGAAACAACACTGTTGATCGTATGTCTTCTGGTCTCTCTGTTATTGGCACAGAGATGTTTGATCGTTCCGGTAGTTCCGCCTTTTGCCATGCCGTGCAGCTGAGCTGAGGCAATTTCTCCTGTAAGGAAAGGGTCTTCCGAGAAATATTCAAAATTCCTGCCGTTTAACGGATGTCTTCTGATGTTTATTCCGGGACCGAGCAGACATTCCACCTTATTGGCGTTCATCTCATATCCCGTAAATGTAAATAATTCTTCCTGCAGTTTGGCATTCCACGTACATGCAAGCAAAGCTCCTCCGGGCAGGCTGAATGCCTTTGTTCCGCAGTCAAGCCTCATTCCCGAAGGTCCGTCGCTGCAGCAGACGCAAGGGATCCCAAATTCAGCGAGACGTTTTGAAACACCACCGAATGCAGCTGCCGTTCCGGCTGTGACTTTGGGGCTTCCCATTCCTTCACCGCGTATTATGCATGCAAGATCTTCTTCTGATAATTGTGCGATAAATTCATCCAGTGAATTCCGTCCTTCCACGACATCCTTCAGCTTTATCTGCTTATCACCGGTATATGCAATTTCCCGGGGTATCGCAGCCCTTCTTCTTGCTTCTTCATCTATTGTCGATAGCGGAGCCGCTTCGCAGACAGGCTTGCCGTTTTTCTTTGCCCTCCTCTCAAACGGTTCAACAGGCGCAAGCGCACTCTCAACCTGCCGCATGACCTTAGTTTCGGGAATGTTGACGGATACGGCATTTTCTTTGTAATTTGCTTTTATTTTTATGTCAGCGGTTACGTTTAAACTGTCTTTTGCAGTTTCATCCGGTTGCGCTTCTTCATTGTTTCCGAAAGTATCCCTGACATTCCGGCCGATATAAAATGTATAGATACCCTGCTCGAGAACATAAGCATATCTGAAGCCCGATGCCCCGCTGTCATCATATGAAGCAAATGTTTCAGGACTCACATTGACTGTTATTGTCTCACTCTCGCCCGGCTGTAAGAGCTTGGTTTTATTAAATCCACACAATACGCGGGCGGGTTTGCCCAGTTTTCCCTGAGGTGCTTCGCAGTAAATCTGAACAACTTCCTTTCCAGCAAAGCTGCCCGTATTGGTTACAGTTACCGTGATATCGATATCGGGTACTTTTCCGGAATTGTCATCGCTTTCTCTGACAGGATTTATCGCATTATAATCTTTATAATCCTCTGCTTCCGCCTGACCGCTGTCACCGGTAATATTATCCCTGTTACTTTCTGTGTAATCCTCTGCTTCCGCATGACCGCTGTCACCCGTATAAGTATTTTCACTGCATCCGGCTGTAAGATAAGATTTGAATTCAGAATCGTCTATACTTATATTTTCAAACTGAAATTCCGTATATGACATCCCGTACCCGAACGGATATCTTACTTTTTCCTTCGCAAATGTTTCAAAATAGCGGTATCCGACATAGATATCCTCGCAGTATACATCCTTATCGCCGCTTCCGAAATTGGCATCCGACGGATAGTCTTCGATCGAACGGGCGATAGTGTCTGTAAGCCTTCCGCAGGGACTGACATTGCCAATGATAACATCCGCGGTTCCTAAACCTCCCATCATTCCGCCCTGCCATACATACAGAACCGCATCCGGCGAGACTGTATCCACAAAGCTCATATCGATGATCGAACCGACATTTAAAGCTACGATCATCTTCCGAAAATGCTTTCTTACTGTGCGCAGCATGGCCATTTCAGCCTGAGTCAGGAACCAGGAGCCTTCGGTCCTGGAATTGTCCATCTCCTCGCCTGCGGTACGTCCGATAACACAGATCGCGCATCCGCATCGACCGGCAACAGCATTTACGAGCTCATCGTCAAGCGGCATTTCTGCCTGGGACCACGGTTCACTGCCCCAGCTTGCTCCCCTGTCAAAAGGATGCTCTTCTGTCCATTTCCGATAGGTCTCAAACAGTTCCTCATCAAGCTTTGCCCCGCGAAGCCGCAATCCTTCCGGAATATTGATCACATGAGAGACATTGACCATACCGCCCGATCCGGTCCCGCTTTTATAATAGTCAAGCTGTATCCTTCCAAATACTGCTATCTGCCCGCTTTTATCGACGGGAAGCACATTGTTTTTGTTTTCAAGCAGCACGATTCCTTCCGCGACAGCTTCTGTAGCCTTTTCTTCATATTTTTTCCAGTCAAGTATCATATTTTTCCTTTTCCCCGTTTATTTTTATGAGGATCCTGTTTTTCTGTTTATATATCATTCCCGGCAGAATCAAAATTGATCAAAGATAACAAGCTGTCCCGATTTTGTGTTTATCTGTCGAAAATCGTCCGGCTTAAGATACCTTCGAACAGATCTATTCAGAAATCTTTGCCCCGCCCGCACAGAACGGTGATTCATAGATTTTTCCGTGTACAAAATAGTTGTATGATCTGCATCCGCCGCCGCAATACTCTCCAAGTTCGCATTCTGCGCACTTACCTGTCAGCATTTCTTTTGTAAATTTACGATTATATGCAAATCTGTTCGGGTCCTCCCAGATCTCCTTCAGAGTCTCCTTACGCAGATTACCTTCATTGAAATGCTCATCATACATCGATTCACAGCCTCTGACATTTCCGATGCTGTCAATACCTATGGATGATATTCCGGCCGAGCAGCCCTTAAAATAGGCCCTGCCGCTTAGATTCCCGCGTATCGACCCTTCGGCCTCGGTAAAATATCCGATATTGTCGGCAACACCCATGGCAAACGGTGCTTCATACATATGTCTGCATACAAAATCGATCACGCCCATCATGTCAAACTTGTAATCTATCCCGTTATTGGCCGCATTTCCCATCGGTGAACAGGCCTGAAGCTGCCAGGCGTAGATAGTATATTTACGAAGCAGGGAATACATTTCTTCAAGATGACCGACATTTTCACTGTTAAGAGTACTGATTACCGAAACCGGTATCCCTGCAGAAAGAAGAGCCTCAAGTGCCCTTACAGCACGGTCATAGCTGCCTTCCTGCCTGTATTTGTCATGCACTTCCTCAGGTCCGTCAAGCGAAACAGAAACCGATTCAATATTGACTTCCTTCAGGTCATTGATAAGGCTTTCCTTGAAGGTGAAACCGTTTGTTATTATATTTACGCGGATCCCGTGTCCTGTCAGGCGTTTTACGATCTCCTTCCAGTCCCTGCGCATAAACACTTCGCCGCCGATCATCGAAACACGCCGACATCCAAGCTCATGCAGCTGATCTGCGACATTTAAACATTCTTCGGTAGTAAGTTCGTTCTCTCTTGCCTTACCGCCGCTCGAACCGCAGTATTTACATGAAAAGCAGCAGGCAAGAGTGATCTCCCACACGCACATTCTTAAATTGTACATTTCAATCCTCCAGGCCAAGAGCGTAAGCGATTGGCTAAATTCGAAAGTTCTTTTTAACTTTCAAACTTTAGTCCTTCTGTATTTAAAATCTCTTATTTCAGGCCTTATCTGTCTTAGTCCCGCATTCGGAACAGAATGGTGCATCAGATGCGAGCCTGGCTCCGCATCTCAGGCAGAATTTCCAGTGATCAGGATTTTGAGTGGCCGACCCGGGATCACTTACAGTTTCCTTATCTGAATTGACCTCATTACTTTCATTTTTATCGGCCGCAGGCGTTGTCATTATCCCTATCGGCTTGGCTATATTAGCCGGCCCGGCATAGGCCATAAACATAAGCGATTTATTTGGATCCGTATTCATCTGAACCGGCCCCGCATAAGCAGGCATCATGGAAGGTTCGTTCTGCGGCCCCATATTCATATTGACAGGTCCTGCATATACCGGTTTCATCACAGGTTCCTCAGAAGGCCCGGGATGCTGCGAACCATCATCTTCCACGGGCTCATCCGTATCCGGCTCAGGCCCCATGTATACATCCTCCATGGGAGTATCTTCTTCGTCGGTAAATATCTCTTCGTCCGGCTCAGGCCCCATGTATACATCCTCCATGGGAGTATCTTCCTCGTCGGTAAATACATCCTCTTCGACCGGAGGCCCCATATATACCCCTTCCATTGCCTTATCTTTATCAGATCTCGGAGGGCCGGCATAAACTGCTCTCATATTATCTGTATTTTTTTCTTTTACCCTGTCTTTGGGCATCATCCCGGGACCGGCATAGACACACTGCATTCTCTTTTTACGTGATAAAGGTCCGGCGTAAACTCTTCTCATACCCGATTCCGTATCATCAGTTCTCTGCGGATATTTCTTCCCAAACAAATTCTTAAAAAAGTTTTTCATAGGCAGCTCTCCTCCATTATGTCTTTCCCGTCCCCGCTTACTATTCTTATATCACAAAACGGTTGTTTTTTCAATTACCGTGCAGGCCTGTTTATTAAGGAAGCACTGATTAAGTGCTTCCCCGCGCGAAAATCGCGAACGCGAAGCGTTCTTCCCATGCGATTTTCTGCGCATCCAAAGCGGAGCGTTCTAAGGAAACGATGGTTTAATCAGCATTTTCTTAAATCTTCCGACCGGATTTCAATCAAATAACGTGCTTTGAATTTTAATTACTCTTGTATAATCATCCTGATTAAAATATAATTACAGACAAATATTAAAAACACAGAAGGTGACGAAATGGCAGATCCTAAAACATTAAAATCACTTGCACAAAGTCTTCATTCATCAAGCGGAAGAAAGTCAATCTCATTCATATGATTCGCTGAATAAATCAAAAACCCTTACCAACAAGACATATTATGATGTTGGTAAGGGGTTTATTTATTATTGATCAGAAAATCAGAACTTTCCTGCCTTCGCTGCTTCTTCGATCGAAACTGCTGTAGAAACGGTCATACCAACCATAGGGTTGTTGCCGGCGCCGATAAGACCCATCATCTCAACGTGATCGGGAACTGATGAAGAACCTGCAAACTGAGCATCGGAATGCATACGTCCCATGGTATCTGTCATACCGTAGGAAGCGGGACCTGCAGCCATGTTATCGGGATGAAGAGTACGTCCTGTTCCTCCGCCGGAAGCTACTGAGAAGTACTTCTTACCTGCCTCAAGACGTTCCTTCTTGTAGGTACCTGCAACGGGATGCTGGAATCTGGTAGGATTGGTTGAGTTACCGGTGATGGAAACGTCAACGTTCTCCTTCCACATGATAGCAACACCTTCACAAACATCGTTTGCGCCATAGCAGTTAACCTTTGCACGAGGGCTGTTGGCATCCTTGGAATAGCACTTTCTGGATACTTCCTTAACAGTGTTGGTATAAGGATCATACTCTGTCTCAACAAATGTAAATCCGTTGATACGTGAAATGATCTGAGCTGCGTCCTTGCCAAGTCCGTTCA
>JAILIQ010000082.1 GCA_024695205.1 Lachnospiraceae bacterium | reverse complement strand
ATTCTAAATATTAGGACAAAAACGAGAAGTCACGCTCTTATTCCGGCAAGCTTATACAGCAGGCCTTCTGCCAGAAGACTGGGATCCGCATTATAGATATCAACCTTGCTGTCATCTGAACTTCTGTCTGAAAAAGCCGGGTACAGGAATCCGAATATCGGCTTATCCGGCTCATATTCAGTTTTAATAGGGCTCACTGTACAGATCAGGAAATCATAAATCTCCTCCGAGCCTTCAAGCCACTCCTTATCTTTTGCCTTCACAGGAATATCATACACTCCATGAAAAACAAACACGGCGTACGGATAATCTGCTGGAAATCCGTCTCCTATCTGCTCATACAGCACATCCATTAATGCATCATTCTTAAGGCTGCAAGCTTTAAGAGCATCCAAAAGCTGATAAATGCTGTCTTTCCCCTTCAGTGATTCAGGAATCTTATATTCCTTCAGCTGGTCATTTGTCCTCGCAAACGGTATTTCCTTTGCAAGCTCCAGATTTTTCTTCATCTCCGGCCCGGACAGCTTAAGAAAATGGATGTTAAAGGTATCGTCGATTTCGCCGTCCTCTGTCATATATGCGCCCGCTACCCTATCAAAGCAGGTACGGTTCGGCGTCATCCGCCTCGTAAGTTCCAGCATATCTTCTCGGTTGATCACTTCTTCCCCTCCCAAAACGAAATAAAGCCAATCTCTTTCGGCATAGTTTTTTGCTTTTATCTGAATTGACATCCTCCGTATTCTTCCCGGCAGATATCTTCCGATCATATGTCAGATCCCTGTCATTTCCTTCAAACAGGCTTGAATCGACAGAATTTGCCAGCCTGCTTAACGGAATAATACCTTTCCCGTCCTTATCATCCATATTTCAGCAAAACTCCTTATTTTGTAACGCCCTCTGCCCGGACTACACAGGTTATCCGGCAGAAACGTCAATCGCTGCAACATTTCATCAATTACATCACTCACTACATTCTCAGTCAAATCTCGTTCCCATAGTCCGATCGGTTACAAACTCCGTACGGCAAAAGCGATCCCGCTTTGTATTTATAGCGTATGCTGTCACAAGACCATCCGGCTTCATATCATTTATCATAATACGCTCGCCTTCTCCCGCATTAAAGATGATATGATCATACCGGATCTTATTCTCCTTAAGGAACCGCATCGTATGGGCCTTTTCATAATCGCTCCTTGCTGTCAGAAAGATGATCATATCCCTTTTTGGGATAGACTCAAGAAATTCCCTTGCTCCCGGAAGGAACTCATCCTTCCCCATAATAAACGGTCCGTCATGAACTACTAAAGTACCGTCAAGATCCAATATCCATGTCTTTGACATAGGAGACAGTCTCATCTCATCTGGTTCAAGTTCAATCTCCATATTTTCTCCAATCATCAGGCTGTCGTTACATCGATAGTACAAACAGGCGACTGATAATACTGGTTTCAATTCAGTGTTATCTCAGACTCTGACGCGCTACCGCTCGTCCTACCGACCTCAATGTGCACCTACAGGGAATATACTCTCCGCAAATATCCAAAATCTCGCTCCCTGTCGCTACACATTTTGGTTGATGTAAAAAAAGGGTTCATCACCCCTTACTTCCTCCCACTTATCCTTTAATAAGTAGATTCACATAGCTTTCCAGATACAGTTCGGATGATATTTTGTTCCTTCCCACGCTGCCGGATCACACTTCGTATCCGCAAGCTCCCGGATCTTTCCGGAAAATTCTCCTGAAACATCAAGTTCTTTCATCGCCTGATATGTCCACTTATAGTACGGCGGATAGGTACGCTTCAGGAGGAAATACAGCTCCGTTCACAGCCGTTTTCAGACAGGAATGATCCAGGGAATACCACTGTTCCTCCGACATCCTGCAATTATCCGTATCGCAGTCGATCTGAAGTATGTTCGAGTAAAAATCGTGGATGGTCATGACACCGCGACGTTCCCTGAGCCTCTCCGTATAATATTTCCTCTCTGCGCTGTCAACCAGCTCATTATAAGCAACAGAAAGGCTATAGCCGAACAAATCCATATCCTGATCGGTCACCCAAAGGCAGACACCGGTACCGAAGTCATGATCCCGCGAGATAAGATCATCGTACCCAAAACAATCTGATCCTTCCCCGGCAATACCCACGGCGATCCTGTCCTCATACTCCCCGAATCGTGTATGGATCAGGTCGGCTACATACTCTTCATAAAATCTGCGGTTACTCTCAATCGCTCCCATGATTGGTT
>JAILIQ010000050.1 GCA_024695205.1 Lachnospiraceae bacterium | reverse complement strand
TCCGGTGTATGTACTATCAGAATTTTCAGGCTGTCATTCCGGTACATTTAGCGCGTTATTAATCTTATTTATATCATTTTTCAGGTTTTTATATGTAACGGTCCCCATTATCAGGTAAGTCACCGCATATCCCGCGATCGTGGCTATAAGCGCCTGCGGATAGCGGTGAAGCTGCCACAGGATGATCGTTATGATTATCCAGACCGCTGCCGTCGACACAAAATATATCAGACTCTGCACAATATAGCCGATCCTCGGGCATTCGAAAATAAAAGCCATTCCCGAAAACGTCGCGCCTATCACGCCATACAGCAGTATATTGACATACGCGGCAATAACCGGCGTCGCAAATAATTTTCTGAATTCGGGTGCCATCGAAATGAACCCGCCGTCGGCATTTGCTCCTACAGCATTTGCTCCGACTGCATTTACGATCACATCTATCGCCAGATTCACGATCAGTCCGCAGACTGCGGAGATCGCAAAGCTTATTGCGCATCTTTTGATAACTTCCTTAAGCATTTCCGCCCTCCTCTACTCCTCTGGTCCTTTGGTTCTCTGCCTCTCTGGTGCTCAGCTTTTCTGCCTTTCTGTTTCTCTAATCTTCCACCCTGGAGCTGCTCCGGCCGTTTACCAGTATTTTCCTGAGTTTTGCGACATTTCGGCGGGATGCAAATGTTGAATATCCGTTTTTCATCGTGATCCTGATCGTTCCGGCCATATTCAGATCCAGTTTGACGATCAATCCGGTATTGATGATCTCCGATTTGGAAATGCGTACAAATGCCGTGTCGGAAAGGCTTTCTTCAAGTTCATACAGCTTTTTCGAAATATTGAACTTCCCCTCCCTGTTGAGTGCGATAACACGCTGGCCCTCGGCATAAAAACTGATCACACCGGCGATGCTCAGCGCGTGCCTGTCGCCCTTCTCATCGGTTCCGTATATCATTTCGTCGTAAATAGAATGAAGCTCATGTACGACTTCCTGTACTCTTTCGTTCATGACCTCATTACAGACATGAAGCTCAAGCTCCTTATATCGGTCATTGATCTCTGTCCTGATCAGCATATCGTTCCTCAGATTGGTTTATTGGTTATGATAGATTAATTCCTGATTGCTGTTGATTATGATCGGATATGGTTATGAACCATTATGATACTTTATGATAATTTATGATAATTTATGATACTTTATGATACTTTATGATACTTTTTGATACTTTATGATACTTTGGGGTTCATCCTGCAATCATACCAGCTGACCTTAATTTTAATCCAAATAACCTCTTTTCGCAACCTGTAACGATATTTATACTTGTCTGCAAGCCCGGGGCCTTAACCCAGATCCGCCTTCATCTTCCTGCGGAACAGCGCGACAGCAAGAACCGTGAGCACTACGGCTGTCGCAATAACGATCAGTTCGGGGATGACGAAGTTTTCCATACCCAGATCAAGTTTGATCGCCGCTCTTGAAACCTTTGTGCAATAAACGAAAGGCAGGCAGCGTGCTATTTTCAGCAGCACGCCTCCGGTACTTTCCACATCGAACCATATGCCGCCGATAAACGATCCGAGTGAAATGATCACTGAACAAAGCCCAGGAGCCGCATTTTGATTAAAAACAGTTCCGAAAATAAGACCTATAGCGGTAAACATTACCGCCGAGGGCAGAATCGCGATCATTGCAAAGCACAGCCCTGCGGGATCAAGACTGTAACCGACGATGCGTGAAATGATAAATGCCGCCGCAAAAGTGATAAACGATTGTACCAGCGCGATCACGATCATCGGAAGTATATATCCGTTTGTGAAATCCGCGCTCTTCATCGGTGTTGCAAACAGTCTGATCAGGAAAGATCCCGATCTGTCCCTTGATACGGAAAGCGCCATAAAAAGCATCACAAATGTCTGTCCGAATATAACCACGCCTCCCGCAAGATTGTCTATGCGGAATACCGTCTGACCGGCTTCTGCCGGAATGCTCTCATTTACGAGTGTCATGATTATCAGCATCACGATCGGAAATGCAACGCAGAATATGTAGCTGAGCATATCCCTTGACATCTCGATCATATTTCTTTTAGCAAATACAAGTGTCCTTCTCATGTTCGATCCTTTCATCTGCCTGCACCGGCTGCAATATCAACAAATACTTCTTCAAGTCCTTTCTTGCCGGTCTGCTCCTCGAGTTCGGCAAGAGTCCCGACCTTGGCGACTTTGCCGTTGATCAGGACCGCGATCCTGTCGGCAAGCGCTTCGGCCTCCTCCATATAATGTGTCGTAAGGATTATGGTCACTCGGCTCTTAAGCTCTTCGATGATCTTCCATAATTCCCTGCGGGCAAGAACATCAAGGCCGAGCGTCGGTTCGTCAAGAAAAAGTACTTTCGGCTCCCCGATAAGCGCCATGGCGATCGAGAGCTTCCTCTTCCAGCCTCCGGACAATGTTTTTGCCTTCTTGTTTCTGACCTCATCGAGACTGAACATCCCGATGATATCCTCGATCCTTGCTGTTATCGTCTCTTCTGCTACCTTTGCACCTTTATCGGGTGACATATAAATCCCGGCCATGAACTTCAGATTTTCATAAACGGTCAGATTCTCAGCAACAGCCGTATCCTGAGTAGAAATACCAACAAGCTTTTTGACAGCCTCGGATTCTTTCATTACGTCATGTCCCAGAACCTGTGCATTTCCCGCACTTGGAGTCGAAAGACATGTAAGCATCCTGATCGTTGTCGTCTTACCGGCTCCATTTACCCCGAGCAAAGCGAACAGCTCGCCTTCCTCTATGCTCAGGTTCAGCGAATCCACAGCAGTTTTGTCCTTGTAACGTTTTGTAAGTCCTTCTGTTACGATCGCTTTCATCAGTATTTTACCTCCATAGCTCTGCATTTTTTATCGTTTTCTTCTCTTTACGCGATCATGATACTATGTACAGATATATAAGTGAAGGCTTTTTACATGAGCGGTATGTTTTTGCAGATGAACGGTGG
>JAILIQ010000034.1 GCA_024695205.1 Lachnospiraceae bacterium | reverse complement strand
GCTGCGTACTCAGCTGCTGCAGCTGCATTCTTCGAAGCCTTAGCTACTGCAAGAGTATCCGAAGGTCCTCCGATAAGTTCGCCAAGCTGTGACTTGCTTGAGTCGATAACAGGGAATTCAGAAACCTTAACCTTGGGGAAGAACTCAGCATTATTTGCGAAGTCAGCGCAGTTCCATGTACCGTTCTGATAGAACGCATACTTGCCAGCCATGAAGTTAGCCTTAACTTCATCGTTTGAAAGAGCAGCACCTGCGGGATCGAAGTAACCCTTGTTGATCATTTCCTGAAGGATATCAACAGACTTTGCAAGACCCTCATTGTTATATGTAGCGCCTCTTACGAAGATATCGTTAAGAGCCTGTGCACCGATGTTCTTCTCGATGATGGGCTCAAGATACTCGGTAACGCACCAGGTCTCTCCACCGGCACAGCCGAAAGGATAGATTCCTGCAGCTACGAGAGCGTCACAGCACTTGATAAGATCCTCATAAGTAGCGGGAACATCGTTCCAGCCTACTGACTTAAGGATATCCATGTTAGCGAAAAGGCCGACAATGTTCATTGTCAACGGAACACCGTAGTGCTTTCCGTCATAGGTTGTGTTTGCAAGCATAACCTCAGGAAGCTCGCTCTTGTACTTTGCAAGAGTATCATCAAGGCAGTAAACCTTATCCTGCTTTACGAAATCCTGAAGGAATGCGCATGACCATGTGAAGAAAATGTCGGAAACTTCACCTGATGAGATCGCAGCCTTGATCTTCTCTTTGTAAGACTCATTCTCAAAAGCTTCCCACTCGAAGTTGATATTCGGATACTTATCCTTCATATCGGCGATGGCCTTCTCATAAGACTTACGGTTTGAATCGGACTCGGTAGCGATACACCACATCTTAAGATCGATCTTCTGGTCGGATAATGATCCGCCGTTTGAAGATCCGTTGTCACTTTTCTTGCTGCAGGCTGCAAGTGAAAGAACCATAACAACTGCAAGCAATGTTGCGATAACTCGTTTCATGTTTGTTTCTCCTCCTTTTGATTTTGTGACAGACAATCTGTCAAATTTATCGAAAGCGGTTTTCCGCTCATCGAACAGGATAATAAAACAAAATACATCATTTTTCTTCGGTAGGTACTAAAGACCAAGGATATTCGATCTTAAGGACATCTCCCGAAAGCTCATAATAAAGATAGATATCTTCAAAATGGTCATTATACATCAGCTTGATGCTGTGCTCTTCCTCATCTACATAATAATAACCCGGGAAATTGCGATCCTCGTAAAATGTACCCTTATCGGTAAATTCGAAAGAGTAATCGCCGAATGACCAGAATCCTGTGATGCTGTCTTTGGGAACATCCTTGTATGCGTCCAGGCTGTTATCCCTTACATACTCCTTTGTTTCGTAAAGGAGCATCTTTTTCCTCTTCATAAGATAACGGCTCTTTAATTCCTCTTTACCCTTAAATGTTATGAAATTGTCATCTATGGAATATTCATCGTATGCGACTGATCGGTATGTTGCACTGCCGTCTTTGTTAAATGACAGCACTTCTTTATCTTTTTCGTAAATTGCCGCCCAGCTTTTTATCGCATCGGGTTTAACGGTATCAAGCTGATCCGAAGCGACCGCAGCTGCGGTAGTGTTACTGCCGTTTGCACCGGAGGCGTCCTCTTTACCGGCATTCCTGCATGCGGCAAGTGATAACACTGATAATAAAATACAGATTAGAACAAGTAATCTTTGTTTTTTCATAAAGCTTAGCCCTTCAATACCATTCGTACAGGCAGATAACCTTGTTTTTCCTGAATGCATAAAAATTATAGCCCAGCTTTTTTTCATAGTAAATGGAATAACTTTACCTGAAAGAGGTAAGATTTTTACTTTTAGACAAAAAAAAGATAAAAAAAACTGTTTTTTGCATCATAATATACAAAAAAGACACCGGATAATCTTATCTGATGTCTTTTGTCAAGCCCTTTATAAATCCCTGTCCGTCTATCTCTTTGCCGTATACTTTGGCAACATATTCAAGATAAATGTCCTTATCATCGGCATTCATTGCCGTGTCTCCGAACAATACATAGGCATCCGCTCTTGAGCATATCTGTGCAACAGTCCTTGTCAGCTCATTTATCGTACCTGTATCTCCGTAGGGTATCCAGGCCGGAAGCCCGCACCCGTCAAGATAACCGTAATGGCATATGAGCTTTCCGAGCTCGACCGCATATTCGGCAGCTATCCCGGCATTCGGAGAAACCGCAGCGACCGCAAGTGTATCCGTCGGTCCGCCTATAAGCTGTCCGAGCTTGGCAGCCTGTGAATTGATGACCGGGAACTCCGCAACCCTTACCTTCGGGAAAAATTCCTCATTGGCGGCAAAATCGGCACAGTTCCATGTTCCGTTCATATAAAAGGCATATTTTCCGGAAATGAAATTATCTTTGATCTCATTGTTGGTAAGCGTCGCACCCTGAGGATCAAAATAGCCGCTGTTGATCATATCCTGAAATATATCGACGGCTCTTGCGACGTCTTCATTATCCCACGAAGCCTGTCCTAAAAAGATATCGTTTAAGGCATCCACACCTATGCTCTTTTCTATTACGGACTCAAGATATTCCGTAACGCACCAGGTCTCGTTGCCGGCACAGCCGAAGGGAATGATACCTGCAGATTTAAGCCTGTCACAGCATACTATGAATTCGTCGAAGGTTCCGGGGATCTCGTTGTAGCCTACGGAATTTAACAGCTCCATATTGGCAAAAAGACCGACGATATTCATCGTAGTCGGTATTCCGTAGTGTTTTCCGTTATATGTTGTATTGCCGAGCATGGTTTCGGGAAGTTCATCGGCATATTTTTCAAGAACGTCGTCAAGACAGTAGACTTTTTCAACATTTACAAAATCACCAAGGAATGCGCCTGACCATGTAAAGAAGATGTCCGGCAGCTCATTGGCGGCTACGGCTGACTTTATCTTGGTCTTATAGGACTCATTTTCAATGGCTTCCCAGTCAAATTCGATCTCTGGATATTTCGCTTTCATATCGGCGATAGCCTTTTCGTAGGATCTTCTGTTGGAATCACCTTCCGTGGCGATACACCACATTGTAAGCTTTACGGAATTCTTCTCCTCCGCTTTATGTGTACCTGTTTCATCTGTACATGCGGTAACGGAAAATACCATAACCATACACAGAAATAAAGCAAGAAGTCTTTTCATCCTATCCCCTCTTAAACGGTAACAGGGCATTATCACTTGTCGAAGCTGAACCTGCTCTTCTGAAGCGATCTTCTCTGCTGCGCAAAAAAGTTTTTGACAAAATTCGTGCTTGTTTCGACAAAGCTGATACCGTAACTGTTCGTAAAATAATCTTTCCCGTTACTGTTTTTTATCCTGACTACTATCGCCCGGCATTTTACAGGCTCCGAAGCCAGTTCGAATTCAAAACTGATCAGATCCCCTTTTTCAAGAACGGCATCGGTCGAGATCGCTGCCCCTCCCTCACTTATATCCTTAAGGAATGCTCTTGCGTTCAGCTCACAGTACTTCTCGCTGATGTTGTCGAGCATATCGTCTATAACGCGGTCATCCGGCTTGTTCTTGCCGTTTGATATATCTTCGTCAAATAAGGGCTTTTCATAAGAGATCATTATCTCCTTATCTATCTCAAGCCTGAAGGTCGTTCTGCGGTTAAAGGTCTCAGCCTGTTTTGAAGGAATAAAGCAATGAAGCTTTGTTCCGTCTTCCAAAGTCATGAGTCCCGGTTTTACCGAACCCCATTTCCAGCTGTTATTATCCTGCTTGCAGACAATATCGACATTATCCGTATCAAGGAATTTGAAGAGCTGTGTGCGGCTTGCAATCGGCGAAACACCGATCCGCTCATCATCAACATATTCAACCTTACTGATAACCCTGTAATTATAGCCGTCGCGTCTTATATAGATTTCGAGCAGACTCCCGATCTTTACCTGGGAAAGATCCATGCAACAACCTCCTGTTTAGTTTCTGTCCGTTTTCTTCGCGTCAAAAACACTTAAAAAACCCCTGATATTATCCGCAATATTTCCTTTAAACACACTGCTTCCGGAAACGATCACGTTTGCGCCGGCATCTATGACCTCCGGGACATTTTCAAGCGTGATGCCGCCGTCAACCTCGATATCAAAATCAAAGTTTCCCTCCCGGCGCAGACTTTCAAGCTGTTTCAGTTTTTCAAATGTGGATCCGATAAAGGGCTGTCCGCCAAATCCGGGTTCAACAGACATCAGAAGGACCATATCCACCATTCCCAGATAAGGAAGGATATGAACCACAGGAGTTGCAGGCTTTATCGAGATCCCGCATTTTGCCCCTTTTTCCCTGATCTTCTGAAGAGTCTCCATACATCCCGTTTCCTTGCAGGATTCAAGATGGATCGTGACCGAATCGGCTCCGGCATCTATAAACTGATCAACATATCTTGCAGGCTCAACGATCATAAGATGGCAGTCGATAAAGAGACCGGTGCCCTTTCTGATTCCCGAAAGCACGGGAAGTCCAAAGCTCAGCGAGGGAACGAACAGACCATCCATCACGTCATAATGAAGGTATTTTGCTCCGTTTCGTTCGCATTCGCCTATCTGTTCGGCAAGCTTCATAAAGTCAGCCGCAAGAATAGAAGGCGCAAGCTTTATCTCCCTGTCCATTCAGATGAACCCTCCGTAGAAATATTTCAATATTTTCGTTTTTCCTGTCTTAACAGTTCTTCAAACATCAGACAGTAATTATCATATCTTACTCTGTTTATCTTCATGCTCTCGACCGCGTCTCTTACGGCGCAGCCCGGTTCGGCAATATGCCTGCATGAGTCAAATCTGCACTCCGATGCGTATTCGTCAAATTCGGGAAAATAGTCCCTTAAGTTTTCCTTGTCGATATCGGTCACATACAGCGAAGTAAATCCCGGAGTATCGCACAGATACGAATTATGCCCGATCCTTATCAGCTCTGTATGACGGGTGGTCTGTTTTCCGCGTGATATCTTTTTTGACAGCTCCCCGGTTTCCATATTGGCATCAGGTGCCAGAAGATTCATAAGGCTTGATTTGCCGACACCCGAAGGTCCTGCAAGAACAGTAGTTTTCCCGTCAAGGATCTCCCTGATCCTCTCTATGCCTTCGTTTTCACGGACACTTGCAAATATCACCTCATGTCCGCACATCTCATAGATGCATTTCAACTGGGCTATCTCGTGTTCTTGGACAATATCGATCTTATTGAAACATATTATCGTGTGGATCCCCTGCTTTTTCATCATGACAAGAAATCTGTCAAGAAGATTGAAATTGGGATCCGGATGCCTTGCGGCAAATACGACCAGAGCCTGGTCTATATTGGCTGATGCGGGTCTTATCAGTGAATTTCTGCGTTCAAGTATTTCGGTGACATTGCCTTCCATGTCATTTTCATCAGTCACTTCAAAAACAACATTGTCTCCTACCAAAGGCGTTATATTCTCATGTCTGAAAAGTCCCTTGGCTTTACAGGCATAGACACCTTCACCGTCGGTATCCACATAGTAGAAACCGGCGAGTGCTTTAACGATCTTTCCCCGCATCAGATCTCCTTTTGCTTTATTCCTTTATTTACCTGTTTATCACCCTGCAGGTGTACCTTCGTCCTGCTGTTCGTCCGTATCAGGCTCTTCAGGTTCATCGGGCTCGGGCTCGGGAAGCGGTCCTATACTTACGGTATAATCTATCGCCGCACCCTGATCGATGAGAGTACCCTCCGCAACAGCCTGTGAAATGATCATTCCCTTGGGTTTGTCACTGTATTCCTGTGTTGCTTCACCGAGAACCAGTCCGATCTCACTGAGTTCGGCAGATGCGGCAGCAACCGTTTTACCGGTAAGCTTCGGAACGGGAACAGAGATGATCTCCGGACCGTCACTGATATAAACTATTACTTCGGACTCTTTCTCGACCATACTCGGAGCTTCGGGTTCCGTACGGATTATCTTTCCTGCGTCCACATCATCCGAATATTCGTGAAGAGGAACAATGGTAAGGCCTAAAGCCGCAAGTGTCATTCTTGCCGATTCAAAATCCTTATTGACGATATCGGGAAGCTCAACAGGCTCCTTGCCTGCGCTGACGGTAAGTCTTATATTTCCAGTCTTCGGAATGGTCACATTTTCACCGGGATACTGCTGTGATACGAGTCCTTTCTCGTATTCATCGGAGTATTCCTCATTCTTCCAGTCTATGCTGACCTTATCCGAGTACATCTTTATAAGGTTCATCGCATCTTCAACGGTAAGTCCGAGTACCTTGGGCATCGGGAACGTTTCATCTGCCGGGTTGAACGGTATCGGTGTCGGCGAAGGCGTCGGAGTAGGCGTCAGCGATATCTTCGAGGTCGTAGGCGACGGCGGAGCTTCCGTAACAACGTTGTTGGGATTCTCATTTATCGTTGTATTGCTGAAGAAATATTTCTTCAGGAAATAGAAGATGAAAATAACCAGTGCTACAGCGAAGATAATGCTTACGATCGCAAGGATCTTCTCAAGCGTCGAATTCATCGAATCGATCTCTTCGACTTCCTTCTGAACATGTTTTGCATTCGGTTTTAACGAAGCCTGACTGCTCTTTTTCTTCGGAGGATTCTCCGCGGTATGATCAGCATTCTGTCTCGATACGGTCCTGTTATTGTTCTCAAAATATACAACAGGCGATTTTGCCGCGGATTTGATCGTTTCCATCTCATCCTCGGTCATGGGGCGTGTGGGTGAGTTGGTCACGGCCGCGCTGCTGCTGATATTGACATAGTCCCCGTCGGGATTGAGTATCGAACGCTTCAGATCCCTGATAAGCTCGGCTGCGCTCTGATAACGCCTCTCCGGCTTCTTCTGCATACATTTCTGTACGATCCTGTCAACACTAGTCGGGACCTCCGGATTGATGACCTGAACCGGAGTTGCTTCACTCTGGATATGAAGAAGAGCTACCGATACTGAATTATCACCTGCAAAAGGGACCTGGCCGGTCAGCATCTCATACAAAGTAACACCGAGCGAATAAATATCGCTTCGCTCGTCCGAATACCCGCCTCTTGCCTGCTCAGGGCTTAAATAATGTACGGAACCTATGGCATTCTGGGAAATGGTATTGGATGTTGCGGCCTTGGCGATACCAAAATCGGCAACCTTTACCTTACCCTCTCGGGAAATGATGATATTCTGGGGTTTGATGTCACGGTGAATGATATGATGCGAATGTGCAGCCTCCATACCCTGGGCGATCTGGATCGCAATACCGACGGCTTCCTTAACATCAAGTCCCTTCTTGCGCTCGATAAAACGCTTCAGGGTTATTCCCTCGACAAGCTCCATTACGATATAATGAAGTCCTTCATCATCACCTACATCATACACACTCACGATATTGGGATGTGAAAGTCCCGCAACCGACTGTGCTTCGGCCCTGAATTTCTGAACGAAATTGGTGTCCGATGAAAATTCCGACTTTAAGATCTTTATTGCCACATAACGGTTAAGTCTGTGGCATTTTGCCTTATAAACATCAGCCATACCGCCGGATCCGACTTTATCGATTATCTCGTATCTGTCGCTGA
>JAILIQ010000032.1 GCA_024695205.1 Lachnospiraceae bacterium | reverse complement strand
CAAGAGTCAGAGGTTCGTCTATCACGGCA
Source organism: Lachnospiraceae bacterium (assembly GCA_024695205.1). Taxonomy (GTDB): domain Bacteria; phylum Bacillota; class Clostridia; order Lachnospirales; family Lachnospiraceae; genus RUG11977. Next base: position 18,824 of record JAILIQ010000032.1, on the reverse strand, counting down.
CGTGTAAGCGGATCCGGAGGCGGAGCCTCCGAAGGGTAGGTCTGGGCAGTCCTCAGTTCCGATCCGTCCATGGGTTCACCGAGTCCGTCAAGCTTCATGCCAAGCAACTTATTTCCGACCTTAACGCTGAATTTGGCGCCTGTATTCTCAACGGTGCTCCCGACCCCGATGCCGGATACATCATCGTAGGGCATCAGGATGACATGATCCTCTTTAAATCCTATTACCTCGCACAGAACGCTGATCTTATGATCCTTTGACGTAACCCTGCACATGTCTTCGAGGACCACATCGGGTCCCTGGGATTCCAGAGTCAGTCCGACGATCCTTGTTACACGGCCGAGTTCTTTTTTGTAGGACTTCTTTAGAAGTGCCGTATATCTGCCGGTATCGATCATACAGGCCATACCTCCGTGTCAGTATATGTGGTGTCTGTTTCAATCCTTCTCGGCAAGCAGCCGGATATCCTCGATAAGGCTTTTAAGCTGTTCGTCAAGGCTGCAGTCATAAATGCGTGATTCGGTCTCGATCAGGCACTGCGATTTGCCCAGCATCTTGTCCGCGACTATCTCTATAGAGGAATCATCGCTGATATAACCCTTTAAAGTCTCTTTTGAATAGGCGACTATCGGATAATCATCCTCCGAAATGCGGATTATGAAGTTTTCCGTGCCTTTCTGTCCCTTGAACGCATCATCGATCAGATGCAGGATTATCTCCTGCTTGTCCTCGTTGTAGATGCCGGTCAGCTTCTCAACATATTTTGCGACCAATTCGACAAAAGCAGGCTCCATTTCTTCCACCTGCTTTTCATATTGTGCCCTGTATTCTTCCTTGGCCGCCCCGGCCTCTGCCCGCGCTGCGGCTATCTGTTCCTCGGCATCGGCCCTTGCCTGTCCGGAGCCTTCATCATATCCGTTCTGTCTTGCCTCTTCCCTGATCTGTTCGGCTTCAATCTGTGCCTGCTGTCTGGCCTCGGCAAGGATATTCTCAGCCTCGGTCCGTGCGTCCGCAAGTATCTGTTCAAGCTCCTCGTGTGCCTTTTTGATGCTTGCGTTCACACTTTCAAGTTCGTTTCTTTTTTCCGAAAGCCGCGCTTCAAGCGTTGCGGCCTCATTTTCATAAGTTTCCTCATCCATTACCGTAGTGATCTCTTCTCCGAAAAGACCCGGCTTAAACTCAACATCCTCCGGAGTGATCACCTTTTCCTCTTCAAGCTTTTTGGAAACTTCGTCAAATTTTATCTGCTGGTGCGGCGCTATATTGTTGTTATAATAATCGTCGGCAAATTTAGTCGCGAATTCCTCCGCACGCGCATTCATATCAAGATTTCTGGCCTGCTGGCTGTAACTGATGGTGCTGGCTTTGATCACATTAGACAACTATCTCGTCACCTCCGCCTCTCGAAATAACGATCTCACCTGTATCCTCAAGTTTCCTGATAATATTGACGATCTTCTGCTGGGCCTCTTCAACATCCTTCATACGAACAGGTCCCATGAATTCCATATCCTCCTTGATCATTGAAACAAGACGCGAAGACATATTCTTGAATATTGTTTCCTGAACCTCGTCGTTTGCGCTCTTGAGGGCGATCGCAAGCTCTGAGTTCTCAACCTCACGAAGAACACGCTGGATAGATCTGTCATCAAGCAGCAGGATATCTTCGAATACGAACATCTTCTTTCTGATCTCGTCTGCAAGCTCGGGCTCTTCGATCTCGAGAGTTTCGAGGATGTGCTTTTCCGTAGCGCGGTCGACTGTATTGAGTATCTCGACGACGGCATCGACACCGCCGGCGATCGTGAAGTCCTGATTGGCAAGGCTCGCAAGCTTTTTCTCGAGTATCCTTTCAACTTCCTGTATGATCTCGGGTGAGGTTCTGTCCATCATTGCGATACGCTTGGCAACGTCCGCCTGTTTGTCCGGAGGCAGCGCACCGATGATCTGGGCCGACTGATTCGCGCTTAAGTAGCTCAGGATAAGAGCAATAGTCTGGGGATGCTCATCCTGGATAAAGTTAAGCAGCTGGGAAGGATCGACCTTGCGCACAAATTCGAAAGGACGTACCTGTAAGGATGCGGTAAGCCTTCCGATAACGTTCATGGCATGCTCCGGACCGAGAGCCTTTTCCAGCAGTTCCTTGGCGTATCCGATACCGCCTTCCGCGATGTACTGCTGAGCAAGGCAGAGGGTATAAAAATCCTCTATGACCGCATCTTTGGTCGCCTGGTCAACACTCTTGGTGTTGGCTATCTCAAGCGTGAGATTCTCGATCTCTTCTTCCTTCAGATGCGCAAACAGTTTGGATGAACGCTCGGGTCCGAGTGCGATCATGAGTATCGCGGATTTCTGCAATCCGTTATAATCGGCAAGCAGAGCGTTTGTCGAGGAAGCTGTAGATGTTCCGTTTGCTGCCATTTCATTCTCCTTTTACTCCCAGCCGTCGTCGTTGAGCCAGTTACGCAGCAGCGCGGCGACGGATTCGGGATTCTCGTCGATAAATTTCTCGATAAGCCTTCTGGTCTCGGATTTCTCACCGAATTCGATATCCTCAAGGCTCTGGTTCTCTTTTGTCGTTGCAAGAAGTCTCTCAACCGAAAGCTCAGGCTCGGTCTCGATGATCTCTTCGGGCTTCATTGCTCTGAATACAACGAAGAGCAGCAGACCGATGATCAGTACTGCAAGCAGTATCTCGAGGAACAGGCTGATATTGCTCTCGGTCTCGGTTCTTGCGATAAAGTTCGGCTGATCGTAAGCCAGAACCGAAATGTTTCCGACAGGAATACCGCTGGCGTCTGAGAACAGCTTAATATACTCTTCGGGCACATCGATAGCAGTCCTGTCCTTATGTGTAGCAACATATTCGTCAAATGTTGTTCCCTCGAGCAGCCCTAAAAGTTCAAGTTCTTCCTCGGTCCTTACAGTTACCCTCAGTAATACAACAGCAAGAGATGAGTTCTCACTGTTGATCACTCCCCAGTCCTTTATGGTCTCCGTGATCTTCTCGCTGGGTTTATAGTTGATCCTCAATTCATCATAAGACCCGCCTCCGGTAGCACCGGTCTGGATATAATAATCGGTCTCGTCGTTGGAATCGGTACCCGGGATATCTCCCTGAGTCCCCTGATTTTCCGAGGAAATTTTCAGATATTCATCAAACAGACCCTGCTCAAGGCCTTCTCCTGCAAGATATTCGGTAAAGAGCTCCGAGGTCTGGTCGCAGTTGATATCAAGATGGGCAACGATCTCTGCATCATAGAATCCGTTCTTGAGAGCAAGCTCTTCCATCTTGTCACTGTACCACTGTGTCAGATTCATCTTATAGGCAAGAGTCCTGTCCCTCATCTCCTCATCAAGCTCAGCTTCAGTCTTTTCACCGCCATAGAGGAGGTTCGTGTACTGGTCGATTACCTTTACCTTGTCCGTATTTTCATTGCCGAGGGCATACGCCACGAGAGTCGCTACGGATGCAGGAGTATTCTTGCTGTCAAATTCGGAATTGATCGTCAGAAGCACGCTGCAGCTCGTATCGTTCTTTTTCTGAAGTATTCCGTTCCCGGTATCTGCAGGATAATAATATACAGCTGCATCATCGATACCCTTCATGCTCCTGATGCCCTTGATCAGGTTCGACTGCATATAGAGATTGGCTTTCAGTTTTTTATCGGAGCTGGTCGTACTTAAGTCATTGTCAAGCAGCTGCTGCAGGGTCAGAAGGCTTACATCTGCCAGTGCCTCGCTGCCCGCAACGGCAAGCCCCGCTTCGGTTTTCTTGGTCACATCGACCTCGACCGTAACCAGATCGTCCTTGATCCTGTTGGCGATACCGTTCTCGCTTAAGACGTCCATTACCGACCGGGCTGTCTCCGTGTTCTCATAGGTGGCAAAATCATCATATGTAATGCGGTTAAGCAGCAGGATAAGCACCACCAGTGTCACGATAACGCCGGACACAGAGCTTACCAGCACGATCTTCTGCCGTTTGGTCAGCTTGTTCCACATTTCGATGATCCGCTTCGGGATCTGTCTTAATCTTTCAAGCATATGATCATTCCTCCGTTATGCCTGTAAAAGCCGTTAAATAAACAATAATCCGTAAGAAAAGCAGAAAAACGCAGTAGGCTTTCAAGCCGGGCATCCTGCCCCACCCCTCAAAAGCTTCCTGCGCAAGCTTAGAACTGCAGCTGCATGATCTCTTTATAGGCATCCATCACCGCATTGCGGACCGCAACCGTATACTGCAGTGAGATATTGGCCTTCATCTGTGCGACCTGCAGCTCGTGAGTGCTGTTGGTGACACCCATGGCATATGCAAGCTCGGCTTCTGCTGCTTCATTGGTATAATCATTGGTTTCGCGGAGCATATCCATCGCCGATGTCAGCAGCGAATCAAAGGATGCTCCCTTTGCTTCCTCAGGTCTGTCGACAAGTATAGAATCGGAAAACCCCTGAAGCGTCTTCAGTTTGGTGGGATTCGCCAGGGTCTTCGCGCTGCTGAGCGGCGAATCACCGATCAGACCCGGCAATTTCATCAGTTTACTCGGATTCATATACTACGCCCTCCGTGCGTGACTTTAAAAATATTATCACTGTCCAAGTTCAAGGCCCTTCAAGAGCATATTCTTCGTAGCGTTAAATGCAGTTACATTGGCTTCATACGAACGCGTGGCATCGATAAGGTTAGTCATCTCGGTAACCGTGTTGACATTCGGAAGCGATACATATCCGTCCTCGTTTGCATCGGGATGAGCGGGATCATACACAAGCTTCATGGAAGTAACATGATCCTCGACTATCGCCGTGACCTTAACGCCCTGTCCGTTCAGCTGTGTGGCACGTTTCAGTCCCTGCTGCTGGAGAGCGTATTCAAAGGCATTCGTGCCTTTTTCGGCAAATACCACAGTCTTGCGTCTGTAGGGCTTGCCGTTCTGATCGCGGGTTGTATTGACATTGGCGATATTCTGCGAAATGGTATCGATCCTCAGTGACTGGGCGGTAAGTCCGCTTGCACTGATATTAAGACTGTTAAATAATCCGGCACCCATTCTCTTTGCCTCCTTTAATCTCAGCTCCTGTTAAGAACCGACTTGATCCTGCTGAATTCCTGGGACATCGAATCAAGCAATGTGTAATACTTGATCTGATTCTGTGCAAGGTTCGCGTTTTCAGTATTGATATCGACATTGTTCTCGTCGTAACGATAGCTCAATTCACTCTGATCTGTATAGATGGTCGTTCCGAGCCTGCTTAAGTCTACATTTGCAATACGCTTGTTAAGATCGCCTCCGCCGTAATAATCCTTCATCACTTCTTTTTTGAGGTAATCTTCAAACATTATGTCCTTGCGTTTGTAGCCGGGCGTATCATTGTTCGCGATATTGTTCGCGATAACGGCATTCCGCGTCCAGCTTGCATCTGCGGCCTTGCTCAAGACATTGATGTAATTAAATGCGTTTGATCCTATCATTGCTCCGACCTCTTTACTTTCAATCGCAAAAATTAAATAAACGAGTTTCCATAAAAACTGAAAATTATCTACAATTTACTCATTATCTATTATTATACCCTTTGCAGGCAAAAACACAAGATATATTTGTACTTTTTTCACAAAATACAAGAACTTGTATCAATGATTTTTTGTAAAAAACAAAAAGGGATCCTGTAAAATATACAAAATCCCTTTAAAAATACCAATCCTTTGTTATTCGGTTGTCAGTCGATCTTCTCAAGCTCGTCGAATACAACATCGTTAAGCACCTTGATATATGTGCCCTTCATGCCCGAAGAACGGGATTCGATAACACCGGCACTTTCGAACTTGCGCAGCGCATTGACGATGACCGAACGGGTTATCCCTACCCTGTCGGCTATTTTGCTTGCAACAAGTATCCCTTCATTGCCGTCAAGTTCGGCAAATATATGTCTGATGGCTTCAAGCTCCGAGAAAGAAAGCGTGCCGATCGCCGACTTGACGATAGCCACTTTACGGTTCTCCTCGGCATTCTCTTCATTGACGGAACGCATCATCTCGAGTCCGACAACGGTAGTTCCGTACTCGCTCAGGATGATATCGTCGATCGTAAACTGTCTGCCTTCCCTGTACAGGAAAAGAGTTCCGAGACGCTCGCCCGCGATATCGATGGGCGTAATTATAGCCACATAATTGCTGATATCTTCCGACTCAAAGCCCAAAGTCTGCAGGTTGACGTTCTCTTTGGTCGAAAGGATATTAAGAAGCCTCTCATTCAGATCTTCGTCAATATGACCTCCGACAGAATCCCTGATAAGCTCATGGATAGGCGTGAAATCGGAGCGGTTGCGTATTCCGAGAACCTTCCCCTTGCGGCTGATCACAAGGGTATTCGACTCAAGTATATCGCTGAGTACAAGGCAGATATCGTTAAAAACCACCTTGTGTGAATTATTATTGTGTAAAAGTTTGTTAATTTTCCGAGTTTTATCTAATAGTTGAACACTCATCACATTTCCCCCAAAATACATTCCTCCGAATACTTGCTAAAAGTATACCACAAATATTTTGATATTTCAAGAAAAATGTGTGAAATTCCAAAAAATTCAAAAAATTGTATCTACTATTTTTTCTCTTCCACCGGTTTCTGCCATGAAACAAAATCACAGTCCGGATGATTTGAACAGCCGTAGAATCTTCTGCCTTTTTTGGTCTTCATTATCAGAACATCCCCTGTACCGCATTTCGGGCATTTCTGACCGGTCTTTTCAAGCAGAGGCTTGGTATTCCGACAGTCCGGGAATCCCGGGCAGGCAAGGAATTTACCGTGGGGTCCGTACTTGATGACCATATTCCTTCCGCAGTTCTCACAGATTATATCGGTCACTTCGTCACGGATCTTAACCTTTTCAAGATCTTTATTTGCAGCTTCAACTGCTTTTTCAAGATCCGGATAGAAGTTCCGGATCACGTTTTTCCATTGGATCTCGCCTTCTTCAATACCGTCGAGCAGGTTTTCCATCGTCGCGGTGAAATTCACATCAACGATCTCCGGAAACGCATCGCACATGATGCCGTTAACGGCCTCGCCCAGATCGGTCATATAAAGGTTCCTGTTCTCTTTGGCCACATAGTGCCTCGAAACGATCGTGGAAATGGTGGGAGCATAAGTACTCGGGCGTCCGATCCCAAGCTCTTCAAGCGCTTTTACAAGCGAGCCCTCGTTGAAATGTGCCGGAGGCTGTGTAAAATGCTGCTCGGGTCTGATATCTTCGCATTTTAAAACAGTCTTTTCGTTTATCCAGCTCAGATCCTTATTGTTCTCGGCATCATTGCGGTTTTCGTTCTCGTTCTGCGAATCATCGCTCTTATAAACGGACATAAACCCGTCGAATTTCAGTCTTGACGAGCCCGAGGTAAATGTATACCCTGCAGCATCAAGCTTTACCGATATGGTCTCATACACAGCCTGCTCCATACGGCTTGCGACAAAGCGCTGCCAGATAAGTCTGTAAAGGCGCAACTGGTCACGCGAAAGCGAATCCTTAAGTCCCGAAGGATCCATTTCGACATAAGAAGGCCTGATAGCCTCGTGCGCGTCCTGAATCTTCTTGGAGCTGCTCTTGGCTGCGGTCGGAGCCCCTTCGTAGTTCTTTCCGTATTTATCCGCAATATATCTGCGGACAGCTTCGTCAGCTTCCTGCGATATACGTGTCGAATCGGTCCTAAGATAAGTGATCAGACCGACAGTGCCATGTTCCGCAACATCAACACCTTCATAAAGCTGCTGTGCGACCTGCATGGTCTTCGAGGGTGAAAACCCGAGCTGCTTGGCTGCTTCCTGCTGCAGCGTGGAAGTGGTGAACGGAAGCGGAGCCTTACGTCTGCGCTCTCCGTGCTTTATTTCCGTTATCGAAAATGCCGCGTCCTTTACCGCGTCATAAACCTTATCGACATCCTCCCTGCTTCTGAGTGCGAATTTGCCGTCTCCGGCAAATCTGGCTATGAACTTTTCCGAAGATTTCTTCCCGGAAAGCTCTGCATCAATATTCCAGTATTCTTCTTCGACAAATGAATTGATCTCATTTTCGCGGTCAGCGATGATCTTGAGGGCAACCGACTGCACTCTTCCTGCCGAAAGTCCCGATTTTACCTTGGCCCAAAGCACCGGACTGATCTGGTAACCCACCAGGCGGTCAAGCACACGTCTGGCCTGCTGTGCGTCAACAAGCTCCATATCAATGTCCCTTGCCTGCTTCATCGCGTTCTTGATGGCATTCTTCGTGATCTCGTTAAATGTCACACGTCTGAATTTGCCGTCCTCAAGCTTGAGCAGCTGCGCAAGATGCCACGAAATGGCTTCTCCCTCGCGGTCAGGGTCCGTTGCCAGATAAACCATATCTGCTTTTTTGACCGCTTTTTTAAGATCCGCTATCAGATCACCCTTTCCCCTGATAGTTATATATTTAGGCTCAAAATCATGCTCAACATCAATGCCCATGGTAGACTTTGGCAGATCCCTTACATGACCGTTCGATGCGATAACATCATACCCGCTGCCTAAGAATTTCTTGATAGTCTTGGCCTTTGCAGGCGACTCCACAATAAGTAAGCTATGCTTCATGTCGTCCATACCTCCATACAACATAAACCATAGCATACAATTTTTCCTTTTAATATGCAAGAAAAATTTTTTACCGGTCCCGCTTTTATTTTTCGTTCAGACTTTTCTGTATTATGTATACTTTATGGGCATACCACAGCGAAATACCCGCGGCGGCGAAGATGATCACCAGATTAAGTATCGTTGCCGCAAGCGGCTCTGCAACAAGAGCTATGATGACCATGACGATCCCCGCAGCAAGCAGTACCTTCCCGGCAAAACGATTGCTCTGGCTCCAGGTAGTCTCATTATACATGCTCCACGAAACACGCAGCCCGACAGTACTGTTCATTCTGGATTTGGGCAAATAATTGGCAGCAATGATAATGATCAGGGCTATCATGATATTGGAAATCCTGCCTGTCGAAACGGCACTCGTGATCGAGGCGTCCTTCATCTGGGCGTACTGGTTGGCCAGCAGCACGCACTGCATGGTTCCAAATGCAACAGCCTGGCACAGTCCTACGATCGCGAGTACTTTGGCATTTGATATGCTGTCCTGTACTACCTTGTTTTCTTCCCTTATTCTTGCGATCTCGGCTGCTGTGTCAAATTCTTCGTTTCCCCGGTTTTTTCTGCTCATCTCAAGCTCTTTTGCTTCCGCTTCCCGGGCTTTTTTCTCATAATACCGTATCATAAGAGCCCAAAAACCGGTGATGCCCAGTATGATAACGGGGAACAGCCAGTTCATATACTTTGATCCCCATCCGTCGGCCTTCCAGGCCGAATCATAATGAAGTACCACCGTATCCGGCAGAGCCGGTATTATAAAAGCCGTGACAACAAAGGGAATCGCCGAAACGATCCACATTAAACTTTTTAATATCTTCATAGTCTCCTCCTGTCCGCTTCATGTTTCCGCCTGCAGCATTAAAATGCAAATTTTACCCCACCGTAAGATTCTTCACCCACAGTATTATCTCCTGAAGCACCGAAGTATTTAACTCATAGTAAATAAAATTCCCTTTTCTGTATTCGGTTACCAGCTCCGCTTCCTTCAGCAGCTTCAGATGATATGACAGCGCAGCGGGGCTGATTTCAAGCTTCTCGGCAAGCTCGCCCGCACTTTTGTTTCCTTCCTTCAGTATTTCCAGTATCTGCCTGCGCTGCTCGTCGGATAATACCTTAAATACATTGCTTCCAGCCATATCCCGGCATCACTCTCCCACAGATCACGGTCAGGTTACTCCCGCGACCAAAGTATTTAAAATTTTCTTTAAATACATTTTATATCACATATGATTTCCCTGTCAAGAAGTATTTAAAAATAGTTTTAAATGCTTTTTTGTCACAGCTTCTTCGCGTATTCACCGTTTGCCAGTTTCACGCATTTCCCTTGGATCTCCAGCATCGTGAGTGTTCTGATGACCACATCGGCATTAAGCCCGCATCCGGCACAGATCTCCTCGATGCCCGAGCCTGTGCTCTCCAGGCATTCAAACACTTTTGCCTCGTTTTCCGTAAGCGCCGGGGAAGCTTCTTCCGTATAAAGTTTCTCTTTTTTCTGCATATTTCTTACCCTCAGGTATCTCGGTGCCAGATCCTCAATGATGTCTGCAGCTCTGGTCACGGCTTTTGCACCGTTTCTGATAAGATTATTGCATCCGATGCTCAGACGGTCTCCGATCCTGCCCGGGATCGCATAAATATCCTTCCCCTGCTCAAGGCCGTAATCAACCGTGATCCAGCTCCCGCTGCGCTGCCGGGCCTCAACAACAAGTATCCCGTCGGACAATGCTGCGATCAGCCTGTTTCTACGCGGAAAATTGAACGGGACCGGCTGTGTTCCGGGATAATACTCGGAAATGACCCCTCCTTTCCGCTTTATTCTTGTATAAATATCCAGATTCTCCCTCGGATAGCATATGTCAACGCCGCATCCAAGTATCGCAAATGTATCGCCGCCGCCGTTTAGTGCACCTCTGTGCGCAAATCCGTCAATGCCTGCCGCCATCCCGCTGATAACATCTATTCCTGCCAAAGCAAGCTTTTTCGCCACATCTATAGCAACTGCCTTCCCATAAGCACTGCACTCGCGGCTTCCCACGATCGCGATCGCAGGCGTCGTACTTACAGGCAGACTGCCGATCACAAACAACCCGAGCGGAGGATCATTGATCTTATCAAGCCTCTCCGGATAATCCTCGTCAAGCAGACTTACAAATCTTATTCCCTGCCCGGATATCTTCTCCCACTCATCATCGACATCTGTGTTATTCCTGACATTCAGCAGTCTTTCCGGGGCCTCGGATCCGAGTTCCTTCATCGCGGTTATCAGGACAGGATCGGCATTATAGGCCGCCCTGATCGAGCCGAATCTGTTATACAGCGTGATCATCTGTTTCAGGCTCAGATTGGCATGGCAAAACTGCATTATATATTTGTCGGCTTTAAGCCCTTCAGCCTCCCTTATCCCCTTCAGTACTTTCTCAAGCCTTATATCCGCCCGTATCGTTTCGTCATCTATCTCACCGAATCCCGCCGGGGCAGCATCCTGCTTTTTATCCTCTGTATTATTATTCATGATCTCCACTCCTCCATTCCGGGATTTTCCCTGTATCCCAATGCCTCTGCCAGGTGCCCGCATTTTATCTGCTCGGAAGCCTCCATATCCGCTATCGTTCTGGCCACACGCAGGATACGATGATAACCGCGCGCACTCATTCCCATACGCTCAAACGCTTCTTCAAGCAGATCCTTCTCATCCTTTCCGAGCCTGCAGAATCTGCGTATCTGCCCGGCGCCAAGCTGCGAATTAAAACAGATATCAAGCCCGCGGTAACGCTCTTCCTGGATCCTGACGGCTTGTTCCACACGTTTTCTGATCGTTTCGGAAGACTCGTTTTTCTGTTCGTTATTCAGTTCACTAAAATTGATCTTTTCGACATTGATATACAGATCTATCCTGTCAAGGATGGGCTGGCTGATCCTCGCCCGATAGCGCCTTACCATGGAATCGGTGCATGTGCATCGGTTCCTGTCCGGATAATAACCGCACGGGCATGGATTCATCGACGCTGCGAGCATGAACCTTGCAGGATAGATATAAGAAGCGTTAAGTCTTGAAACCGTCACGGTCCGGTCCTCTAACGGCCCTCTCAGGGCTTCGATGACCTCTCGGTTGAATTCCGGCATTTCATCAAGGAAAAGAACTCCCGAAACCGCAAGAGAAACCTCCCCGGGTTTCGGAGTAATGCCTCCGCCTACGATCGATGAAACCGTTGCGGTGTGATGCGGGCTTCGGAAAGGCCTGCTTGTCATAAAATAACGGTCCCGGTCAAGCTTTCCCGCAACACTGTAAATACGCGACAATTCCATACTCTCGTCAAATGTAAGCTTGGGCATGATCGTCGGTATCCTGCGCGCGATCATGGTTTTGCCGGCTCCGGGAGGCCCCGACATCATGATATTATGCTGTCCCGATACCGCGATCTCTACGGCACGTCTGGCCATGACCTGTCCGGCGACCTCCGAAAAATCCACTTTTTCATCCGACACTCCGGATAAAAAGATCCTGTTCGGATCAGTCTTTACAGGTTTCATTTCACACGAAGACGCCCCGATCATATATGCCGCCACACTCGCAAGATCATCGGCCCCGATACAGTCGATACCTTCAACGACCGCGCCCTCCATTACATTGTCGGCAGGCACGATACAGGTCTTAAAACCCTCCCGGCGGGCAGCAAGAACCACAGGCAGAACCCCGCTGACAGCCTTTATCTCACCGTTAAGGCCGAGTTCTCCCACTATAAGCGTCTTATTAAATTTGTCGGTCGGAATAATATCCGATGCAGCCATAACAGCAATTGCTATGGGCAGGTCGAAGGCCGTCCCCGCCTTGCGTACGTCCGCAGGCGAAAGATTGACCGTGATGTGTTTGGGCTTCATGAAAAAGCCCGAATTTCTGATAGCAGTCCTGACCCGGTCTTTTGCTTCCTTTACCTCTGAAGAGAGATAGCCCACCATTGTGAACATCGGAAGCCCGTCAGTACAGTCTGCCTCACATTTGATTATACGTGCTTCGATCCCGTAGATCGCCGCACTTGCTATACTGCAAAACAATATCTGTCCTTTCCCTCTCTGCAGGAAAAGAACAAGAAAGCATGATCAAAAGCCCTTTCACAGACAGTATATAGTCTGCAAAAGGGCTTGTCAATCATTTTATGATAATGTCAACGCTGACGAAAAATTACTTTTCCTTCTCGTGCTTATCTCTAGTCAGGATATTCTGCAACTCCTTCATGAAAGTATCAACATCCTGAAATTCCCTGTAAACAGAGGCAAAACGAACATAAGCAACCTGGTCGAGATTTCTGAGATGCTCCATGATCAGTTCACCTATAAATGATGAGGGAACCTCTTTTGAGTCCTGATTCAAAATAGTATTCTCGATGTCATCGATCATTTTCGTGATCTTCTCGATCTTGACCGGGCGTTTTCTGCATGAAAGCATGATACCTTTTTCAATCTTCGCCCTGTCATAGGGTTCGCGCGTATTGTCCTTCTTTATTACAAATACCGGAATTGTCTCGATCTTCTCATAAGTCGTAAATCTCTTCCCGCATTTGTCGCATTGTCTTCTGCGTCTGATGGAATCACCGTCTTCAGCCGATCTTGAATCAATTACCCTGGTATTCTCATCCCCACAATACGGACATTTCATAATCTTCCTACCCCCTGTAGATAATTGCAAAGAGTCGTAAAACAACCCTTAACATAAGTGTAGATATTATCCTGATAGAAGTCAAGAGTTGTGTGTGAACTTTCCGAATACGTACATCCCGATGCCCGCTGCGATCGTGAGGTTCAGTGAATCAACAAATTCAGTCTGTTCTATGCGTACAGGACATCCGTATCCGGAAAAAGACTTCGGAAGCCCGGTAGCCTCATTTCCGAAGATCAGCGCGAATCTGTCATTTTCCGGGACCGGAGCATCGTTTAACGAACAGCTTCCGTCAAGCATGAACGGATAAAGCATCCTGTTATTGCCCGAACAATACTTTGCAAGATACTCTTCAAAATCCGTAAATAATTCATGTCTGACCCTGAACAGCGAACCCATGCTTGCCCTGACCGTTTTGGGGTTGAAAATATCAGCCGCAGGTTCGATTATCGCCAGATCATAATATCCAAACCCACACGCGGTACGTATGATCGTTCCCAGATTCCCCATATTTGAAGGATTGACCAGCACCAGATGCCTCATATCCTCCTTCAGGCTGCATCTATATTTCTCAAAAACCCCGACAACATACACATTTTCCTTATCGGAAAGCTTCTCGATAAGCTTATCGTCCTGCCTGACAGGAATCATTTTCCCCGGATACGCAGTTTTTCCGCCCAAGGCATCTTCCGGCGCCTTACCCTGCTTTCCTCCGTTCGGTTTTTCCGACGCTTTACCGGGCTTATCACCTATCGTTTTTTCCCACGCTTTACCGGGCTTATCATCTATCGGTTTCTCCGACGCTTTACGACACTTCTCAATTATCATATCTTTCTCGGTAAAGCTTGAATGTACCAGCACCTCAACGACTCTTTCGGGCATTGCATCTACCAGTTCCAGAGTCGGAAATGCTCCGAGTGTGTATGAATATCCGGCTTCTTTCTTATATTTCCTGATATCAGAAGGCGAAATCCTGTTCAGTATGTTATTTTCAAATGATCTGTCATCCCGGCTCATATTGCTCTCCTCTTTTATGTCAGCAAAGAAATATTTACTATCATGCTGCCGCTTTGACACGGCACTCCTTTTTTATAACCGCAGGCCAGATGCATATTGCAAAAAAGACCATTAATCCGCGTGCGATAAAGTTTCCCCAGTGGCCTCCAAAAGCCGCAACGACGGTAGCCGGAGCAAAAAGCTCCTTCCATGCGAACATCAGAGCTCCGCCTATACAAGCAAGGATGGGCAGACTTGACGAATTGACCGGGATCTCATAGTGAAGATAATGACGGTCGATATAACTGCCGATCAGAAGTCCGACAACAGATCCGCAGACTTTAAACGAATCATTCATTATTTTTTTGGGATCCACGAGCAGCACGCCATCAATATAATCCATCGGATAAGGCTTCAGGAGGATGTAACAAAGCGACGCAATAACAACCAATATCCCGCCCAGCGTAATAATATCTGTGAGCTTTTCATTGCCCTCAAGCTTCTTCGAAACAACACCAACGATCCAGATAAGAAAACTCGCTTCGCATAATCCCGCAATAACGTCCTGCGGAGTATGAACGCCGAGAAAATTCCTTTAAAAAGCCGTCAGCACTATCAGAATGATACAAACCACCGCAAGCCATCTTCTCTTATTCTTCTGCCAGACAAAGGTAGTCCCGTATGTGATCGTACCGTTATTGGTATGCCCGCTCGGAAATGAATATCCGGTCGCCGCCACATTCGAATCACCCGCAGGCTCAATAAGCTGAACGGATCCACGGTCTGTAGGCGCACACGGTCAGTTTGATAAGCCCGTTTACCAGTTCACCGATTCCCCAGGTTGTGATATAACGATATCCCCATTTTTTATCCACACACCAGAAAACAATAAAAGGCAGAAACGGCATAATGTCTACCGCAAATTTGGACAAAGCATTAAAGAACTCGTCAAACACACCTCCCGTAGCATTTCTGATATCCTGCAGCCATAGCAGATACTGAATATCCATATTGCACCTCCTGATATAAGGAGCTGATCTCTATCTTCTCATCACAATAAAACAAAGCAAAATACTGCTCAACACAATTATACCATAACTTATCCGGATATGTTTACCGAAATATCTAAAACCGGCCGCTATAAAAAAGACACCGAATATAGTTTTTCTGCTTCCGGCGTGTGCTGCTTCCGGGAATTTCGTATTTTTGTCTTCCCGGCGTGTGCTGCTTCCGGGAATTTGCTTCGACATCAGGCGACCGATTGGAGCATCTTGTATCCCGGTTAACTTCCAGCGATGCCGCACATGGATGTGCGGCAAGCCGTTTACCGCCACGGATGGCGGATAAACGGCGTTCGCGTCACTTCTCCCCACTCAAAACCCGGGATATTTAGATGCTCCTGAGGGAGTCTGCAGTCGAAAAAATTCCCGGAAGCAGCACACGCCCCCAAAAGAATGGAAGCAGCACACGCCCACCCAAAGAAAAAACGAACGGGTCGCGCAATGCGGACCCGTCCGTCGGAAAAATCAATTATGATGCAGAATCTTCAAACAGAAACCGGAAGCTCCCTGCTATCCGGGTATGAACCGACTCACACCGGATAAGCCTTGTTCTCCTTATCGGCTGCGGCTACGTCAACACCCTTCTGTTGAGCCTGACGATACTTGAAGAAATCGGTGGCAACCTGAGGGAACAGAGCATACGACAGAACATCCTCGTCCTGCTGGATCCACTCCTTGCACTCCTCACGGAACTTGTCAAGCTGGGGAGGAATAAGGTCTGCGGGACGGCAGGTAATAGGCTTGGTGTCGCCAATGCACTTCTTCTGAACCTCGGGATTGAAAGGCTTGATCGTCTGACCGAACTCGCCGGAGAGGATCTTCTTCGATTCCTTGGTAACCATCTTGTATCTCTCGCCCTGAAGAACATTCAGAACAGCCTGAGTACCGACGATCTGTGAAGAAGGAGTAACAAGCGGGGGCTCACCGAAGTCCTTACGAACTCTCGGGATCTCCTCAAGCACTGCCTGGAATTTGTCCTCGGCATGAGCTTCTTTAAGCTGTGAAACAAGGTTCGAAAGCATACCGCCGGGAACCTGATACATAAGGGTCTTGATATTAACGCCCATAACCTTGGGATTAAGAAGACCGTTCTTTAAGCACTCCTCACGATAAGGAGCAAAATACTCTGCGATCTCGGAAAGCTTGCTCTGATCAAGACCGGTATCATATTCGGTACCCTTGAAGGTCTCAACCATAACTTCCGTAGCGGGCTGTGAAGTACCCATTGCCAGAGGCGACATTGCGGTATCGATGATATCGCAGCCTGCTTCAACTGCCTTCATATAGGTCATCGAAGCAACACCTGAGGTGTAATGTGTATGAAGCTGGATAGGAAGCTTGGAACCTGCCTTAAGAGCGGTAACAAGCCTTGTTGCCTCGTAGGGAACAAGCAGACCGGCCATATCCTTGATACAGATCGAATCTGCGCCGAGCTCTTCGATCTGCTTGGCGGTCTTCTCCCAGTACTCAAGAGTATAAGCATCACCCAATGTGTAGGAAAGAGCGATCTGAGCATGTCCGCCTTCTTTCTTGGTAGCCTTTACGGCTGTCTCAAGGTTGCGAAGATCATTCAGACAGTCAAAGATACGAACGATATCGATACCGTTTGCAACAGACTTCTGAGCGAAGTACTCAACAACATCATCTGCGTAGTGATTGTATCCAAGGATATTCTGTCCGCGGAAAAGCATCTGAAGCTTGGTCTTCTTGAAACCTGCCTTAAGCTTTCTAAGACGCTCCCAGGGATCTTCCTTCAGGAATCTGAGGCACGCATCAAACGTAGCACCACCCCAGCACTCAACCGAATGGTAACCAACTTCGTCCATCTTAGGGACAATGGGCAGCATCAGATCGGTAGGCATTCTGGTTGCGATAAGTGACTGATGCGCATCACGAAGGATGGTCTCAGTTATTTTTAAAGGTTTTTTCTCTGCCATTTTCTATCTCCTTATACTGTATTTGCCAAGACATTTACGATGCACCGGGCATATCTTATTGTTTCAGGCATTTTGTACACAATAAGCATGCTTGTCTTGTCTTAGCGTATATTACATAACTCCGAATATCGCCATGAATACACCGGCTGCAACCGCGGTACCGATAACACCCGCAACGTTGGGGCCCATCGCATGCATCAGCAGGAAGTTCGTGGGATCATACTGCGCACCGACCTTCTGTGAAACACGAGCAGCCATGGGAACCGCAGAAACGCCTGCAGAACCGATCAGAGGATTGATCCTGCCGTGTGTGATCTTGCTGAGCAGTTTACCGAGCATAACACCGCCGAAGGTACCGAATGCAAATGCTATAAGTCCGAGGGCAACGATCTTGATGGTCGTCCAGTTAAGGAACGCCTCAGCGCTTGTTGAAGCACCTACAGATGTACCGAGCAGGATAACAACGATATACATAAGTGCGTTCGAAGCAGTTTCTGTAAGCTGTCTGGTCACACCGCACTCACGGAAAAGATTACCGAGCATCAGCATACCTACAAGGGGAGCTGTGCTGGGAAGTATCATGACAACAACGATCGTGATAATGATCGGGAACAGGATCTTCTCAAGCTTGGTAACCGGACGAAGCTGTTCCATCTTGATCTTGCGTTCTTTTTCAGTCGTAAATAACTTCATAATGGGCGGCTGAATGATAGGCACCAGTGACATATATGAATATGCCGCAACTGCGATAGGTCCCATGAGATCTGTCTGTCCGAGCTTTCCTGCAAGGAAGATCGAAGTAGGTCCGTCGGCACCGCCGATGATAGAGATCGCGGCAGCTGCCTTATCATTAAAGCCCAGAAGAATAGCGCCCAGATAAGCAAGGAAGATACCGAGCTGCGCCGCAGCACCCATCAGGAAGCTGATAGGATTTGCGATAAGCGGACCGAAATCCGTCGAAGCGCCTACGCCGAGGAATATCAGCGAAGGCATGATACCCCACTCGTCGAGCAGGAAGAAATAATGGAGCAGTCCGCCCTCTTCCATGATCGCAGGGTACATGTTAACAAGCAGCATACCGAACGATATGGGAACGAGCAGGAGAGGCTCAAAGCCCTTTGCAATGGCAAGCCACAGAAAGACCAGAGCTACAATGACCATCAGGATGTTACCCCAGCTTATTGTAGCAAATGCAGTCTGTTTGGCAAGATTGCTGAGCGTTTCAACAACATAATCCATACAAAGCTTACCTCCGTAAATGTGTCAGATCAGTTAAGTGATGCAAGAATGTCACCGGCCTCAACACTTGAACCGACAGTAGTATTGATGGAAGCTACTGTACCGTCAGCTGTGGCAACGATCTCATTTTCCATCTTCATGGCTTCAAGTACCATGATGGCCTGACCCTTCTTTACGGTATCGCCTACATTGGTCTTGATGGCAAGGATCTTACCGGGCATGGGAGCGGTGATCTTGGTAGCGCCTGTTGCACCGGCTGCGGGTGCTGCTGCCTTAGGTGCTGCCTTAG
>JAILIQ010000024.1 GCA_024695205.1 Lachnospiraceae bacterium | reverse complement strand
AATGCAGGAGAAGGGCATTATGCTTCAGGTTACCGAAGTCGGTGAGTATTTCTATATTGACTGATTTAAGAAGGAGAACATTATGAAAAAATTCTTGTCATTCCTGATGGTAATCGTACTTTTCACAGGAACTTTCAGCATCAAAGCTTCAGCATCGGAAAACATATCAGCAAAACCGGTAATAGGTATTGCCTGGAGAGCAGATCTGGATTCTGAGTTCTACACTAATATATGTACTGCAATAGAACAGGCCGGTGGGGATTATGTATTGATCCCTCAGGTAAGATCAGCCGATCTGAAGTATGATAAAGACGGCAAGCTGAAAAAAGGCGTAGCCTCAACAGGTGCTTTGACGAAATCAGCGGGAAAACTCGTGAGGACAAACAGCTGGTACGGCTCGAATGCGGCTGATGCTGTCGCAGATGTTGATGCTGTTGTATTTACCGGCGGTGAGGACATCAGTCCGAGCCTTTATTTCAAACAGGTAAAATGGCACGGGATCGAAGAGGAGAAGGACTATAATGCCGAACGTGACGTTTCCGATTATCTGTTAATGTCATATTGTCTGGACGCGGATATCCCTGTGATGGGATTCTGCCGGGGTATGCAGATGCTCGGTGTGATCTCGGGCGCTACTGTTATTCAGGATATTCCCACATATTTTGCCGGATTGGGCAAGGAGTATAATTTTGAACACAGAAATGTGAAAACTTCTCCGGAACAGTACCGTGATTATGCACCTCATGATGTCAGGGTCGCCAGGGATTCGATCCTTTATGACATCGTTGGCAAGACCGGGCTGGCAGGATGTCCCTCATGGCATCATCAGGCATTGAGAAGTGTAGATAACACACGACTTAAGGTAACAGGTACCCTTAATGTAAGCGGGGTGGACATGATCGAGGCCATAGAGCGCACTGACAAGACCTGTGCCTTAGGCGTACAGTTCCATCCGGAAGCAGCAGTGGTCAAGAACCTTAAGAATGCTGAGAATGCCGCAGATTTCATGAGCACAAAGAAAGCCTTGCGGTTCTTCGAGTACTTACTCGATGCCGCTTCGTCGTATAAAGCAAAGAAGCTTGCAGCCACTGTCGGAGAGTTTACCGATATCCAGTATGTCCTGTACCTCGGAACCAATGATAAAGATACCAATAAGCCTGTATTCAGTCCGGATGACGCGAAAATCAAAGCGGAGGAGATACTCCTTAAGAACTTCGGCGGGTATACCATTCAGGAAGCGAATGGCGGATGGATAGACACAGATACCGGTACAGTATATCAGGAGTATACACTTGTAATATATCTTAGCGATACTTCAAGGGATGATGTTTACAAGGCGGCAGACGAGCTGATCAGGGAGTTTAATCAGAGCTCGGTGATGATCCAGGCCAATCCGACCAAAACCGATTTTTATGGGGGATGATCCCTGCCGGTTTGGTTCAGGCAGTTTATTTTCGAATTGGCGTACCGGATTTATTACGAATAAATAATCATAGGGTGCCGGTTTGATTGGCACCCTTTAATAATTCTTCTTTTGAAAGGGAAGATGAAATAACATGAAAAAAAACGGCAAATATACTGCTTTTCTTTATGATCCTTTCAGCTGTTATCTGCATTTTGGGCTTGTTCTTCATCTTCTGCGAAAGGCAGGGTGTATTGGCTTAATTTCAAACCGGAATCGGATGAGGTGCTTCATGAGGTTGCCGGTCTGTATAAAGAAAGAACCGGAATTGATGTAAAGATAGTGGCTGCGGGGGCTGTTAAAGGGTAAGAAGTGAGGATGGTCATAATGTTGCCGGAACGCAACTGAACTGTTCTCGGGAGAGAGCGGAATAATGACGGGAAAGGGGAAAATGGATAATGTTACTGAAAAAAACTAATGCAGTCCTCGGGCTGCTGTCATCGATCGCATTGCTTCTGCATATGTGGTACAATTGTTTTGCTTACCTCACATTTTACTATAATCCCAATCTGACAAAGTGGACATCGCTGCCATTTATCATACTTACCTGCGGCCATGCGGTATGCGGAATGTGTTCGGTATTTTTGATGGGGGATGGGACAAGACTGGATCTCTATCCGGCAAAGAACCGGAAGACGATATTGCAGCGCGTATCGGCAGCATTGATCTTTCCGCTCCTGATCGTTCATCTGAAGACGTTTGATGCCCTGAAAGTCAATGCAGAGAGTGGCAGATGGTGGATGTTCGCACTGATGCTGATACTTCAGCTTATTTTCTATGCCGTGGTTACATTACATACGGCGGTATCCTTCTCAAAGGCGTGTATTACCCTTGGCATGATCACAGATGAGAAAAAACTGAAGATACTTGAAAGGATCGTCTGGTGCGTGTTCGGCATATCATTCCTGGCGGTTACGATAGGGGTAACAAGGGGCGAGCTGCTGATGTTTATAATGAAATGAGGGAAGAAAATGAAGGACATTCTGATCATAGGGAACGGTATTTCCGGTATGATGTGTGCGATACGCTGTGCCGGGAGAGGCATGCATGTCAGGCTTATCGCTCCGGGACCTTCCGAACAGTCACAGTCCGTAATGGCGGCAGGCGGGATCAATGCAGTGACCGCGGAACATGAGGAAGGAGACTCCGTCCGGTGTCATATTGAGGACACCCTTAAGGGCGGGGCGTATATTGCAGGAAAAAACGCCGTTGAAGGATTATGCTCACATGGAGAGGAAATAATCCGCTTTCTGGAGAAGATCGGTACCGTATTCTCTGTGGATGAGAATGACCGGCCGCTGCTTCGGGCATTTGGGGGACAATCACATAAGAGGACTCACTACTGCGGCGCTTCCACCGGGAAACAGATCGTTTCGGCATTGATAATGGAGGCCCGAAGGTTTGAGGCTGCAGGAATGATATCCCGTTCCATGAGGCAGTATTTTCACTCCGCACTGATCGAAGATAGTGTTTGCCATGGTGCCCTGATCTATGATGAGACAAAAAGGAAGCTGGAACCGGTATACGCGGATGCTCTTGTTATAGCTACGGGCGGACAGAACTGTCTGTTCGGGAAGACGACCGGTTCGACGAAATGTGACGGTTATGCGGTCGGAAAGCTTTTTATGCAGGGAGCGGTTTTAAAAAATCTGGAATTTATCCAGTATCATCCGACTACACTCGAAACATCGCAGAAAAGGATGCTGATCTCCGAATCCGTGCGGGGGGAGGGTGGAAGGCTTTTCTATCTTGACGGCGATAAACGGATCTATTTTATGGAAGATAAATACGGCAAGGGCGGCAACCTGATGACGCGCGATATTGTCTCCAGGGAGATCGTGGCCGCCGGCAGAGAAGTGTTTCTGGATATTTCTTTTTTAGATAAAGGCCTTATCGACCGGAAGATCCCGGAAGTACGTGATCTATGCGCCAAATACGGAGGACTCGATATTACGAAGGAACCCATTCCGGTAGCCCCTTCCGTACATTTCTTCATGGGCGGACTGGCGGTGCATAAAGACCATGAGACCAACATAGGCAATCTGTATGCCATAGGGGAGTGTGCATCCATGTATCATGGCGCAAACCGTCTCGGGGGCAATTCACTGCTGGCGGCGCTATATAGCGGGATGATAGCCGCAAAAGCCATTTCAGAAAAGAGCAGCTGTAGCAGTCATCCTGAATTCCGGGATCTTATTGCGCAGGAACAGCGCATTTTCGATGATATGATCGAAGCAAAAAGTCCTTTTGCGGTCATGCATATCCGGGATATGCTCGCAGATACGATGCGCGCGCATATGAGCATCGTTCGTTCCGAAAAATCCCTTGTCCGGGGAATGGAGGATGTCAGATATTACCTGTCTGTTGTCGATCGCATACATTATGATGCCAGTGTATCTGCCTACACCAATTACAGCATTAAGGGGATTCTGACACTTGCGCTTGCAACTTTTGCCTGTGCCCGGGCACGGAAAGAAAGCCGTGGAGCTCACTACAGGGGCGATTACCCTGAGATGTCTAAGGCATATGAGGCTGCGACGCTTATTTCCTATGAAAACGGGGAATACAGGATATTGATGGACAGGGAGAAAGCTTATGAAGATTAAGGTATTACGTCAGAAAACACCTGAAACCGAGCCTTATTGGGAATGTTTTACATACAACGGGACAAGGGAAATATCAGTGGCAGGGTTGCTGGATCAGTTGAATTTCAGCGATGATATCGTAAATGACCTTGGGCAGAAGACAGACCGGATAGGCTGGGATTGTTCCTGCCTGCAGAGTATCTGCGGAGCATGTGCCATGGTGATCAACGAGACTCCGGCTCTTGCCTGTGAAACATTTTTGAGGGATCTGAAAAGTGATGAGCTCGTGCTCCGCCCTTTAAGAAAATTTCCCGTGATCCACGACCTGATCGTTGACAGAAGCTCTATACACGATAATCTGAAAAGTTCAAATATATTTATAGGTGAATATCATCCGACAGACAATGAAGAACACGATCTTCAGTATTCTGTGGCCAAGTGCTTAAAATGCGGCCTTTGTCTGGAAATCTGCCCGAATTATACAAACGGCCGATCATTTTACGGTGCGGTGTATGCAAATGATTGCTATCTGGTATCTTCGAGAAACCAAGATAAAGCAGGGGAAATTCATTGTGCTTATGGGGAGCATTTTGCAAGAAGCTGTTCCAAATCGCTTTCTTGTATGGATATCTGCCCGGCGCATATCAAAACATTATCTTCAATTGCAAAACTGAACAGAAAATAGTGTTTTATGTGATCCTTACGGCAAAAAGAAAAATGGTGAAAATATGGATTTTTTAGCAGATTTATCTCAACTTGACGCGGCAGTGGATTATATCCGCGATGAACTGAAAAGGAAAAAGATCGCTTCCCGCGAAGCAGTACGGGCATCGCTGATCACTGAGGAAGTATTCAGGGCAATGACCGAGTGCGCCCGGGATCGTGAAGATAAGATATCGGTATCCGTTATATCCCGATTGGGAAATACCGGTATCCGCATAAGCGGAAGAACCGGGGAATTTGATGAAGACAGGCTCGCCGGTTTGGACAGTGAAGCTTACGAAGGGCTCTCTCCCGATCAGGAGGAAGCATGCAGAGCACTGAATAAACGTATTTTTGGAGACAGACTGACACTGCGTCATCGCAGGGGAATCTCCACCGTAACGATAAGTGTGGTCACATCCCAGTATGCACAGCTTTATCTTACGCTCGGCGGACTGCTGGCAGGTATGCTGGCGGGGATCATCATGAAATTGTTACTGGGCCCGACCGTTAATGCTGCTGTGTCGGAATATCTGTTTGATCCCGCATCCACGATGTTTATGAATGCCCTGAAAATGGTCATTGCACCACTGATTTTTTTCTCCATCGCGTCCAGTATCGGTGACATCCGGGATATGCGGACTTTGGGACGTATAGCCGGAAGGATAGTGGTTTATTGTGTCGGTTCGGCGATCGTCGGGATAATATTGGGATTTTTGATCTGGCATGTATTCCCCATAGGCAATCCGGAACTGAAAGAAATAGTGGCAGCATCTGAATAGGCAGCACTTTCTCAGGGCTATTCGGTTTCTCTGCTCGATTCGATCATCGGGATCGTTCCGTCAGACGTTATAACTCCGTTCTTAAGATCTGATATGCTGAAGATCATTTTTATGGCAATAATGCTGGGAATAGCGTGTGGTGCTCTGTCGGACAGGATCAAAGTCTTAAAGGATTTTTTGACCGATGCATATCTGGTCGTTGAAAAGATCACTCAGATAATCATCCGGGCAATGCCTTTTGCGATCTTCTGCTCGATGGCAAAGATGGTAATTTCAATGGATGCGGGTACTTTGTTGTCGGTATTTTCATGGGTTCCTGTAACATTTGTGGCAAATGTTGCCCTGATAATACTTTACGGGATCATGATCCCGATATTTGCAGGACTGAATCCGATAGTATTTTTCAAAAAATATTATCCGGCGATGCTTACAGGTTTTACATTTGCTTCATCCAATGCAGCTTTGCCGACGGCTATGGATATATGTGAACATAAGCTCGGTATTTCCAAAAAGCTT
>JAILIQ010000199.1 GCA_024695205.1 Lachnospiraceae bacterium | reverse complement strand
GAGATGATTTCAGCTTAAGAGTCAGTGTCTCTCCGACATCTATCTCTGCGGTCTTTTTGCTGATCTTGGCATCCGTCGCCGCCTGTGCGGGCTTCACCCCAAAGAATCCCGCAAGCACCATGGTGATCAGAAATGCCGTAAATGCTCTTAACAGAGTTTTTGCTTTATTTCCCATAAGAATTACCTCTTTGATCACAGATGTTACTGTCCCGTATAGTCAACAGTACCTCATATCATTTTATCACATAAGGCACTGTTATGCAAATCAGAGCGTATTCCTCCGGTCTTTCTCATTCCGGAGACGAAACTATCATCTCAAATTCTCCCGTGGTCCTTAGGGTTTCATATCCGGCCGGAATGATGAAATGGTCTGCTTTTGAGACCTTTTCTCCGTTTACGGTCCCCTCACCCGAGATCACGCTGCAGAGCAGGCATTTTCCCGAAGGCCTGTATGTACAGTCGCCTGTGCATTTAAAATGCCAGACACTGTAAAAGGCACATTTTACAAGCGCCTCGTCAGGGCCTCCCGGGATCGGTTCTCCCCTGTCAAACGATACATTTTCATCAAAAGGAACCGTGATAACATCAAGGCTCTGCCTGATATGAAGGTCTCTGGGCCTGCCGTTCTGCAGGCGCCCGTAGTCGTAAACCCTGTAGGTGATGTCGCTGTTCTGCTGCGTCTCAAGTATCAGAGTCCCGCCTTTTATCGCATGTACCGTTCCCGGAAATATCTGGAAGAAATCGCCTTTTTTAACGGGTACTTCCCTGAGCAGCCCGCTCCAGCGGTTATTTTCGATCATGTCGGCAAGTTCCCCGCGGGATGCGGCATTGTGTCCGATAATGATGGAGGCACCCGGATCGCAGTCAAGGATATACCAGCACTCGGTCTTTCCTCTGGAACCGTCTTCGTGGATACGGGCATATTCATCATCGGGATGCACCTGAACGCTCAGATCCTGCTTGGCGTCTATGATCTTTACGAGAAGCGGGAAGCCCTCAGAATGGATTTCCCCGAACAGTCCGGGCCTGTTTTCCCACAGCCACGACAGCGTTTTACCGTCATACTGCCCGCCTTTTACGGTGCAGTCACCGTGCCTGTGTGCGGATATCGCCCAGCATTCACCCGTATCGTCTCCGGGTATCTCATATCCGAATTCGGTCCTTAAACGGCTCCCGCCCCAGACCATCTGCTTAAATACGGGATTTAAGCGTATCAGTCCCGGGCCGGTTTCAAAGCACCGGTCGTCTGTATTTTCAACATGATCGCTATAAATGTCGTGATCGGAACGAATCTCCATGATCAGCCTCCTTCCACAAAAATATACGGTGAATCCGGTGTTCTGTGACTGTATATCGTTTTTAACTGTCTCAAGACCACATTCTTGTTCCTCAGAAATTTTCTGTCATGGCTTACCAGAAGCTTGTCTGCAGGTATCTGTTCAAGAAGCTCTATCTCCGCCTTCAGAAGCTGCGCATTGTAGCGTGATCTCCCGTCCTTCTCGAGGCAGTAGCCGGAATCACCGATAAATGCATACTCATTGTCGACCATCATAAGCAGGGCGCCCTTGCAGTGTGAATTCGGAAGGGCATAGACATCTATTTTCACTCCGTCGTAAGATGACTCCGACCCCGGGTCAAAGCCCCTCTCATTTGCCCGAAATACCGCGCCTGAGCTGCTGCTTATCATCGTCGGTTCCGTGACCACCGTTCCGTCGGAAATGTATTTCTTTGTGAGTGCGCCCACATAAAGCCTCCTGAACGCAGGTCTTTCGTATGTCAGGCTTATCGTATCATCCGGCTCCACACCGTCTTCGCCTCTGTGATGCTTTGTCAGCCACCATGTATGGTCTCCGTGAAAATGTGAGATCACTATATCGCACCGCCCGTTAAGACTGTGCAGAAATTCGAGTGTTTCCGGTGTACTTCCCACATCGTAGATATATGTTATGTTATCTCCTCTTACGATCCCCACGTCCGCAGACAGCGGTCTTTCGCAGGAGGGGATGTATGATATCCTGTCATTTATCTTTATTTCGGGCATCTTTCTGACCTCTTTCAGGGTAATGGATCCAGCCGGTATTCTATCTCCTTGAGCACGAGTCCATGAGGCGGCGCTGTCGGCCCGGCCTGTGTGCGGTCGTGGGCTTCAAGTATCTCCTTCATCTTTTCGGGCGGGTACATTCCCTGTCCGATCTGCACGAGGGTCCCGGCTATTATCCTGACCATATTGTAAAGAAAACCGTTCCCTGTGATTCTGATGATCACCCGGCCGCAGAAGCGGGGACTGTTTTCTGCAGTTGCATCCCTGTCCGGTGCCGGCGGATCCGCAATGCAGTTCAGTGCAAATATCTGCCTGACTGTCGTCTTTACCTGTGCTCCGGCCGAACAGAAGCTTGCAAAATCATGTGTTCCGATAAGATATTCAGCGGCTCTGTCCATTGCATCCACATCGAGCGGATAATGTACGAAATATGAATATCTGCCGGTGAGCGGGTTCGGTATCTGCGAATTATACACGGTATATTCATAAGTCTTCCTGCATTCGGCATATCTGGGATGAAAATCCGGGGCAGCCTCCCGGCTTTCCCGCACTACGATATCGTTGGGAAGATACCTGTTTACGGCAAGACAGAATTTATCGGCAGGGATCCTTGAATCCGTATCGAATACAGCCACATTTCCGAGAGAATGAACTCCCGAATCGGTGCGGCTTGCGCCGATGACCGAGATTTCCTCCCCGGTCAGCTCCGACAGAGCCCTGTTAAGCGCTTCTTCAACGGCAAGCCCGTTATCCTGCTTCTGCCAGCCCACATACTCCGTGCCGTCGTAGGCTACCCTAAGCATTATCCTTCGCATATGCACCTCATACTATGTCTTTACGGCGTCCCGTTATCCGGTACGACTCCTTCCCCCTGCGTGGCTGTCCGAAACCCGGCTGCGCAGGAGGCTGTCTTCGGAACAATTCCCCAAAAAACGGGCAGATCTCATGTTTTTTGAGGTAATTTCACCGGATCACGCCGTGTAAGTCGGTGAGACCGGTTGGGAGCTTTCGGCCGGTCTGCTACGGGATCAGTATACAGCCTGTAAGATACGCGATCATTATAAGGTATGCCACGATATCCCTTGCCGCGTATTTCAGCGGATGCAGCTTGGTCCTGCCTTCCCCGCCGTGATAGCATCTTGCTTCCATTGCCTGGGCAAGATCACCGGCCCTCCTGAAGGCCGATACGAACAGCGGAACAAGGATCGGCAGCATTGCCCTGGCGCGTTTCAGAATGTTTCCGCTCTCAAAATCCGCGCCCCTTGCCTGCTGGGCCTTCATGATCCTGTCTGTCTCCTCAAGCAGGATCGGGATAAATCTGAGCGCGATCGACATCATCATCGCCAGTTCATGCACCGGCACCTTAAATATCTTTAACGGTCTGAAAATACGCTCCATTGCGGCTGTCAGCGCAGTCGGAGTAGTCGTATAGGTCATGAGCGACGAGCCCATAACGAGCAGGGCAAGCCTCAAACCCATAAATCCTGCGGTCCTGATGCCTTCACGCGTGATCTTGAATATCCACCATTGTGCGAGGACCTCGCCCTGCGTGACCAGCAGGTTCATGACAGTCATGAACAGAAGCAGGAAAAGAACAGGCTTCAGGCCTCTTATCAGGTATTTCGGGGGTATCTTCGCAAGAGCCACTATCCCGACAAGCCAGATCGCAGGCAGGATAAAGCCCCAGAAGGTTTTAAAAACGAACAGGGACACAATGTAAATGAACGTCCCGGCAAATTTCACCCTCGGATCGAGCCTGTGAACGATCGATTCCGCCGGGTAGTACTGCCCTAAAGTGATATCTCGGAGCATTTTATCTTATCTTCCTCATTTCATCATTGCTTCAAATGCCTGATCAACGGTAAATACATTGGCCGGCACATCATAGCCTTCACGCCGCATCCGCAGGAACAGACGGGTTATTTCCGGAATATCGAGTCCCATCTGCCGCAGTTCCTCTTCGTGTGTGAAAACCTCTTCGGGCGTATCGTCCATCGTGATCCTGCCTTTATTCATTACCACGATGCGCTCCACATACTGGGCCACATCCTCCATACTGTGTGATACGAGTATGACGGTTATGTTCTGTTCCTTACGTATTTTTGCGATCATGTCGAGTATCTCGCGCCGTCCGAGCGGATCGAGTCCGGCTGCGGGCTCGTCAAGTATCAGGACTTTGGGCTTCATCGCCAGTACTCCGGCTATTGCCACACGCCGTTTTTGTCCGCCCGACAGATCGAGCGGGGAAACATCAAGAAGGCTCTCGTCTATCCCGACACTCTTTAAAGCGCCATATGCCGCCATTTCGGCATCAAGCGTGCTCATTCCGAGGTTGTTCGGTCCGAACAGTACGTCTTTGCTGACACTTATCTCAAACAGCTGGTATTCGGGATACTGGAACACCAGTCCGACCTCACGCCGCAGATCCTTAAGCTTAAAATCGTTGTCGTAAATATTCTGTCCGTTAAAGAATATCTGTCCCGAGGTGGGTTTGAGCAACCCGTTCAGGTGCTGTATCAGCGTTGATTTGCCGCTTCCGGTATGACCTATGAGTCCGATGAACTCACCGTCCGGTATTACGAGCGAAACATCGTCAAGCGCCTTTTTTTCAAATGTTGTGCCCTCATTGTAAATGTGGCTTACATGGTCCAATATCAGTGACATCAGTCTTTCCTCATTTTCTTCGTTCCTGTTGATTACGGTCTGCATATACCGGTACCGGTTCAGTCTGCCCGGTTTACCAATATTGCTGTCGGTTCAGTCTGCCCGCTTTTCCAATATTGCTACCGGTTCAGTCTGCCCGCTTTTCCGGCGTTGTATATCGCTTCCATGAATTCGTCCTCGCTCAGTATGCACGCAGGCATCGGAGCACCCGCTTTTCTTAGGCGGTATGCGAATTCGGTGATCCCGGGCACCTCAAGCTTGTATTCCTTGAGCTCCTCAGGTTTTGAAAATATCTCGCGCGGCGTTCCGTCCATAACGATCTTTCCGTGGTTCATCACAAGGATGCGGTCGGCGTCTACGGCCTCGCTCATATAATGTGTGATCAGTATGATCGTGATCCCGTTCTTTTTGTTCAGTTCATGTGCCGAGGCGATCACTTCCCTGCGTCCTGCGGGATCGAGCATCGCAGTCGACTCGTCGAAAATAATGCATTCGGGTTTCATCGCCAGCACGCCGGCTATTGCGACGCGCTGCTTCTGCCCGCCCGAAAGACGGTTCGGCGAGTTGTATTTCTCAGCCAGAAGCCCGACACGTTCAAGCGCCTCATCGACCCTCTGCTGCATTTCGGCAGACGGAACTCCCATATTTTCCGGACCGAAAGCAACGTCTTCCTCTATGGTCTGAGCGATTATCTGATTATCCGGGTTCTGGAAGACCATACCGGCCATCTGCCTGACCTTCAGCAGATTATTCTCATCGCTTGTATCAAGTCCGTTGACATAGACCTTGCCCTCTTCGGGAGTCAGCAGACCGTTGATATGCTTCGCAAATGTGGATTTTCCCGATCCGTTCGCTCCAAGCACCGCGACAAATTCTCCCCGCCTGATATGTACGCTCACATTGTCGAGAGCGCGGGTGATCCCCTCGACATTTCCTTCCTCATCGCGCCTTATGTACTCAAAAGCCGCATTTTCAAATTTTATCATGTAGCTGTCCTTATCCGTTATCTTTATCCTGTTCCGGAAAAATGCAGTCCTTGTTTGCCGGAAGCTGCTGTCCTTATTTGCCGGGAGCCGCGATATGCGCACCGGTAAACGATACAAGCGCGATATCCTTGCCAAGATCGTCCGTTATATCGACCTCATAAAAACAATGGCCTTTTCCATCTTTTATAAGCCGCGCCTCACCGTACAGAACGCTTCCGCGTGACATGGACATAAAAGTCGCCTGACCTACCAGACTGACCGTTAAGTTTTCCTGTTCGAAATTCGATGCTATCGCAAATGCAAAATCGGCGAGCGTATAGATCGCACCGCCCATGATCCCGCCGTAAGCGTTCTTGTGATCGTCTGTGATCTTCATGCTGCATTTTGCGTAATTTTCACCGACTTCGTCTATCTCAATTCCCGTAAGGACTGTAGCATATCTGTCTTTCGAGAATTCCTTTCTGGCATCTTCGAGCTTTCCCACTTTCCTTTTCCTCCGCAGACAAACCGGTATATCCGGTCTCATTTACACATTTACTCATAACTTACCTATCTTAACATAATAACAGTATTTTTCCAAATAAGGAAGCACTATTTTCTTGTTTTATGT
>JAILIQ010000342.1 GCA_024695205.1 Lachnospiraceae bacterium | reverse complement strand
CCCGGTTCCCCGGTGTCCCTTTACTATACCTATTGTATATTGGAGCATACCGATCCCAAATGTTTTCATTTTTTCCATCTAGTATCCGCGTATCTTCAAGAACGATCTCGCTCTTCCATTCCTTTGGTATATTATCCGGTTCATATACCATGCCATACAGTTCCACCCCATCTGTGAAGTGCTGCGTAGTCACGCATTTCATGCCTATGTGCTCATATTTATTTCTCTTAAGATGTGCGTCGGTATCCAGAACTACAGGAACAGCCTGCCTTCGTCCTTCCTCAAATGCGATCTCCAGGACCTTGCGCATGAATCCTTTACCCTGATGTTCTTTTCTTACTGCAACCATGCCGACATAAATATAGGGTATCTTCAGCTTTGAAAGGATAGCCCCATAGCTTTTTCCCGCTTTGCCGCTGCTCTTCGCCATCTCAAAAAGATGTCCGGTATCAACACGTCCCGGAACTGTTTTCAATAACTCTGCAGCAGATCCAAAACTTGATTTAGTTCCGGGATTTTTAAAAGCGATAAACGCCTCATGCACATCACTTGTCGAGTAAAGCTGACGTTCCCTGATCGCCATGCGTACATAAGCACTTATATAATCGCTTATAGCTTGCCTGTCTTTCCCAAGATACCCCATTCCATATTCTGCCTCGGCATATTCAAAATTAGCAAATGCATCGCCAATATCCCGTATCTCCTCTTCTTTCAGGGAATTGATTTTTATCGACATATTAGATTTCTCCTTACAGCCGTTTTCCTTTTTCAAAATACAGCAACAACTGACATATCGTCTTTTAAAAAATATTACTTTCAAGTTAGCGGCTGCTAACCTATATTAACATTCAATGATAAAAAAATCAATACTGTAAATCAATTTTTACTATATTTTATCATTCAGTATATTATTAAAACACCCGGAACACTGCACAAAAATGCTATGATCCGGGTGTTTTATCGTTAACAATTATCTTTATTACAATTTCCACTTTTTTTACTGCTTCGCAGTATATGCCAATCGGAAAGCTCACCGAAAGCAAGCTTTCGTGAGCTTTTCGTTGGCATAGATGTGAATAGTAATGTTTACGCAGACTGCATCTTCCAGCTGGCGGCTTCTTCCCTGAGTTTTATAAAATTGCTGTATTTTTCGTTACTTCTAAGCAATTCTTCATGCGTTCCGCTGTTAATCGTTCCCGCATCAATGACTACGATCCGGTCAGCGTTTCGAATCGTCTTGAGTCTGTGAGCGATCATGATCACTGTCTTGTTTTCAGTCAGGGCATTAAACGCGGCAATCAGTTTAACTTCATTTTCCGGATCCACATTTGCCGTCGCCTCATCCAGAATAATAATCGGAGCATCTTTAAGGATTGCTCTTGCAATGGATATTCTCTGCTTTTCTCCTCCCGAAAGTGTTGCTCCGCCTTCGCCGATCACGGTGGAATAACCTTCAGGCAGCGACATGATAAATTCATGGCAGCATGCCTTTTTCGCAGCGGCTACAACCGCTTCATGGCTTGCATTCTTCATTCCGAACTTTATATTATTCTCTATCGTATCAGCAAAAAGATATACATTCTGAAAAACTACGCTGATCTTTGACATCAGGCTTTCCAGCGTGTAGTCCCTCACATCTCTTCCGCCTATTGAAATGCTCCCTTTATTGACATCCCAGAAACGTGCGATCAGCATGGCCAGCGTTGTTTTACCCGCGCCGGATGATCCGACAAATGCAGTCATGGTCTTCTCCGGGATATTAAGGCTTATATCTTTTAATACCTCGTTGTCACCATATGAAAATGAAACATGGTCGATCGTTATCCCATAATGCTCCGGATCATAATCTTTGCCATTTTCATCCATAACCGGAAGGGCATTGATCTTCTCAGCCTCCTCTATAGAGCTTGAAACCACCCTTAATACGGTAAGTCCGGCGCCGGTCTGCTCGATATCTGCGAAAACCTGGAAAGAGATGATCACCGCCATCAGGGCATATGTTATTGTCATATTACCGTTTATAAATAGTGCCACGGCCACAAGCAGAAGCAAAGCTTTGAAGGCGCCAAGGATTACACCCTGGATCTCACCATATGGTATGAACAGCCTCTCCATCGCCATATTGCTGTCTCTGTTGTCATCGATCGCTTTCTTAAGAGCCTCATCGCCTTTGCCGGTCAGATTAAAGGATTTAATCACGCTCATCCCCTGCAGGCTTTCAAGCACTCTGGATACCAAGGCGGCCTCATTTTTCTGTCTTTTCGGAGATAACGCCCGGCTCTTCTTTTCCATGGATGATGTGATGAGCATATAAATGGTCATGCCGACCAGCTCGATCAGTCCCAGACGCCAATCAAAGAATAAGATGGGGACAACGCGCTGCGGGACGTCTACCGTTTCTCCCT
>JAILIQ010000316.1 GCA_024695205.1 Lachnospiraceae bacterium | reverse complement strand
GATAGCGCATACAACTGCCGATTACGATACCGCTTCGGCTGCGATCGGGGCGGGCGCCCGTCATATCACGCATCTTTATAATGCGATGCCGCCTTATTCCCACAGGGCACCCGGCGTGATCGGGGCGGCTATGGAAAATGACGATGTATTTGTCGAGCTTATCGCGGACGGGATACATATACATCCTGCTGTTGTAAGAAATACTTTCAGGGCATTCGGACCCGAAAGGGTCATCCTGATCTCCGACAGCTGTGAGGCTGCAGGCATGGAGGACGGCGAGTACGAACTCGGGGGCCAGAAGGTATTCAAAAAAGGCAGAAGGGCAACATTGTCCGACGGAACACTGGCCGGAAGCGCGTCAAACCTTATGGACTGTTTAAGACAGGCTGTAAAAATGGGAGTTCCGAAAGAATTGGCAGTCCGCGCGGCCACATTCAATCCGGCTTTTGAAGCAGGGATCTCCGACAGGGTAGGACAACTGGTTCCCGGAAAAAAGGCATTTTATACGTCTTTGCGTGATATTTAAGAACCGGAAAAACGATATCTGAAAATAATATAAAAAAGATGAAAAAGAACTGATTTTTCATCTTTTTTATGTTTTTGAGGGTGATTTGTGCTATAATCTCTCTGTCTGTTAATCATGGGGCAGATAACTGAAGATACATAAAGGATGCAGACAGTGCTCACAGGCACTGTTATTGCGCGTTTTACTGCAGAAAGTGGAGGTGTTCTGATGCAGTACAGGAAAGACAGATACGGTCATTCGCTTTCAATGCTGGGCTACGGATGTATGCGTTTCAGCAAAAAGGGAAACAGCATTGATATCGATAAGGCTGAAAAGGAGATAATGGCTGCGGTCAATGCCGGTGTAAATTATTTTGACACGGCATATGTCTACCCGGGAAGTGAGGCAACGCTCGGTGAGGTCCTTAAGCGGAATCATATCCGCGACAAAGTAAAGATAGCTACCAAGCTGCCGCAGTATCTGATCAGCAATACAGCGGGTCTCGACAAATATTTTACGGAGGAGCTGTCAAGGCTTCAAACCGACTATGTGGATTATTATCTGATGCATCATCTGACGGATATTGCCATGTGGGAAAAGCTCAAGGCTGTGGGCATAATCGATTGGATAAAAAATAAAAAAGAGAAAGGGAGCATTAAGAATATCGGTTTTTCCTATCACGGGAACACGGATAATTTCCTGAAGATACTTAACGATTATGACTGGGATTTCTGCCAGATACAGTATAATTATCTTGATGAGGTGTCACAGGCCGGAGTTGACGGTCTGAAGGCCGCATATGCCAAGGGTATTCCTGTTGTGATCATGGAGCCTCTGCGCGGAGGAAAGCTTGTAAATATGCTTCCGGAGGGCGCCTTAAAGGCATTTAAGCAGAGCG
The DNA here is from genome assembly GCA_024695205.1 of Lachnospiraceae bacterium. Taxonomy (GTDB): domain Bacteria; phylum Bacillota; class Clostridia; order Lachnospirales; family Lachnospiraceae; genus RUG11977. The sequence goes on along the minus strand of JAILIQ010000316.1, from coordinate 26,851 downwards.
GCAGGGAGTGGTCTGCGGCGGAATGGGCTTTCAGATGGCTTTATAACCAGAAGGAAGTTACAGTTGTCCTTTCGGGCATGAACTCGCTCGAAATGGTTGAAGAAAACTGCAGGATCGCTTCGGAAACACAAGCCGGCTCATTTACGGAAAAGGATTTTGCAACCTTAAATGAGGTTATCGAGCAGATCAGGACTCATGAGAAAGTGGGGTGCACAGGCTGCCGCTATTGTATGCCCTGTCCCAAGGGTGTTGATATTCCGGGTATTTTCAGATGCTACAATGCGATGTATACCGAGAACAAGTACGAAGGACGTTTCCAGTTCGCGCAGACGGTCGGACTTACAAGAGAACCTGCATTTGCGACGCAGTGCATAGGATGCGGAAAATGCGAAAAACACTGTCCGCAGGAAATACCGATCCGCGAAAAGCTCAAAGAAGCCGATCGTGCGCTTCGTCCGCTTCCCTATAAGATCGGGATCAATGTCGTAAGGAAGTTCATGTTCAGGAAGAACCGCAAAACTGACAGCTGAGATTTTTGAAATATTTTATATAATTGGAGTGAATAACATATGGAATTTACAATGATAGAAACAGGCTGGCTTTCGATATTGCCGCCGATCATCGCGATCGTACTCGCGCTGATAACCAAAGAGGTTTATTCTTCGTTGTTTATAGGAATCTTCTCGGGAATGCTGATCTACAGCTTTTCCTCAGGAGGAACGCTGATATCTGCAACCGCGCTCACCTTTGATATGATGAGCTCCAAGATATCGGATAATGCGTATATGATCATATTCCTCGCTCTTTTGTGGGCGGTGGTCATGCTCGTATCGAAATCCGGTGGAAGCTCGGCTTACGGAAAGTGGGCCGGGAAACGGATCAGAAGCAAGAGGTCGGCGGCATTTGCGACTTCGCTTCTCGGAATACTGATCTTCATCGATGACGGATTCAACTGCCTTACAGTAGGAACAGTCATGCGCCCGATCACCGACAGACTGCGTATCTCAAGAGAAAAACTGGCCTATATAATCGATGCTACGGCAGCTCCGGTATGTATCATCGCTCCGGTATCGAGCTGGGCGGTCGCTGTGGCAAGTGAAGTAAGCGAGACCGGCGGATTTCACACGTTCCTGTCGACGATCCCTTATAACTTCTATGCGCTGATGACGATCCTGATGGTATTTGTGATCTCATTTACAGGCAGGGATTTCGGACCGATGAAGAAGGCCGAGGAAAGGGCAAAACAGGAGACGACCGGGGACATAAGCAGCACGGATACGGTTCAGGGCAAAGGAAAAGTGATAGATCTTGTTCTTCCGATACTCGTGCTCATCATATGTGCGATCCTCGGTATGGCGTATGTCGGCGGATTCTTTGAAGGTGTAAGCTTTTCGGAAGCGATCGGCTACAATCCGACTGCGGGACTTTCCCTCGGAGCTTTTGCGGGACTTATCACGGCGCTGCTGCTGTATCTTCCGAGAAAGCTCATGAAACCGAAGGAGTTTATCGAGTGTATAGTAAGCGGTATCGGTAATATCGTGCCTCCGATGCTGATACTGATACTGTCATGGACACTCGGCGGCGTATGCAGGCAGCTGATCGGAACAGGCGTATTCATTTCGGGCTTTGTAAGCAAAACAAGCCTGCCTATGGGATTCCTGCCTTTCCTGATATTTGTGATCGCGGCGCTCATGAGCTTTTCGATGGGTACTTCATGGGGAACTTTCGGCATGCTCATTCCCATCGTTACGCTGATCTGCGAGACGGAGCAGGCTGCTCCCCTTCTGATCCCGGTACTCGGAGCTACTCTTGCAGGATCTGTGTACGGCGATCATTGTTCACCGATCTCCGATACTACGATACTTGCATCTACAGGTGCCGACTGTAAGCATATACGCCATGTTGAGACACAGCTGCCGTACGCTACGCTGGTTGCCGCTGTATGTGCGGTCGGGTACCTGATCGCCGGCTTTGCCCTGTCGCCCTGGATCGCGATCGCCGTCGAGGCTCTGCTGCTGGTAGCGGCAGTACTGGTACTGAGCAGATCGGGAGACAGACTGTTTAAAACTAAGTCGGAGGATTAAAAAACAAAATGTTTAAGAGAAGACTATTGATGTTCATGGGGGTGTTGATCATGGGATTGTTCGGAATCGGCTGTAAAAAAGAAAACAAGGTGCCTGTATCGGGAGTATGCGGAGAAAACATTACATGGGAGTATGACTCCAAGACTAAAACACTGACGGTAACGGGCAGCGGCCGGATGGAGACCGAAGAACAGTTCCCGTGGAGCGACCTGAAGATAAAGCATGTGGTTTTTGACGATAATATCACATCCATCAGCAAAAACTGTTTTTATTCAAGGCATGAACTGACAGGTACTCTCGTTCTTCCGAAGAATCTGAAAAGGATCGAAGAATTTGCCTTTTACGGCTGTGACGGACTGACCGGCGATATTGTTATACCTGACGGGGTCGAGGTAATAGAAGGCTATGCATTTACAAATTGTGAAGGGTTTGACGGAAAACTGACCCTTTCAAAGGAACTTAAGAGCATCGGGGACGAAGCTTTTGCGCATTGCGGAAAGCTTTCGGGCGGACTGATCCTTCCCGACGGACTTGAGACTCTGGGAAAAAGCGTTTTTTACGAATGCGGTTCCCTAACCGGCGGCCTTGTGCTTCCTGATTCGGTCACATCGATCGGCTCATATTCCTTCGGTATGTGCAGCGGATTTAACGGTACGCTCAGGCTTTCCGAGAATCTTAAAGAAATACCGTTCTGCGCATTTACACAGTGTTCAGGATTTACCGGAGATCTTGTGATCCCGGCATCAGTAAGCACAGTGGGATTTCAGGCGTTTAACGGATGCAAGGGCTTTAACGGAGGGATCACGCTTCCCGATGGACTTACAAGCGCCGGATATTACGCGTTTCAGGGGTGTGAATCACTTACTGGACAGTTAAGGATACCTTCGGGGCTGAAAGTGATCGAAAGTCATCTGTTTTCAGGATGTAAGGGGATCTCATCACTTGTGATCGAGGAAGGTGTTGAGATAATTTCGGAATCCGCATTCAGCAGGTGCGGATCGATAAGCGGCGGGCTTAAACTTCCCGACAGCATCATGATAATAGGAGACAGTGCATTTTCCGGATGCAATGCGGTTTCGGGTGAACTTGTCATCCCCGGGAATGTAACATCCATCGGGAAAAACAGCTTCGCAGGCTGTAGTTCCTTAACGGGGCTTAAGCTTCCGGATTCACTGTTGAGTATCGGAAAAGGTGCATTTAACAATAATACGGAACTGTCCGGAGAGATACTTATCCCGGACCATGTGACATATATCGGAAATAATGCCTTCAATAAAGACGAAAAGATAAAGAAGGTCATACTCGGAAAAGCTGTCTGCTCGGTCGGAAGCAATGCTTTCGAAGGATGTACCGCGCTTGAGACGGCTGTTATAAACGGGGATATACCGGATTACTATACAGAAACGGAGAAGGCTTCATTCCCGGCCGGCTGTACGGTTGCGGTAAAGGAAGGCGCTGTCAGACTTCCGGATCAATGGGAAGCATATAAAAAGACGCGCACAGATGAAAAGAACAGCCTGAATCCTTCCGGTGGCAATGATCCCGGAAACGGGGATGCGGCAAAAGATCAGCCTTATTACTGGACCCAGTCACTTGAACACACTACGTTTACCGGTGTGGGGGAATTTGCGGATGTTGCGCTGGTATTTTCAGACGGGCGCGCAATCCTTTCGATTAATGACCGCGAATTTGATCCAACATCATATTCGGCTGACCGGGATGATTATAAAGATAAGAAGATCGATCTTGATGTATTGTACTCACGTAACAGTGAGATAAGCAACCTTAAGTTTTTCGAAAACAACGGGAGCAGTATGATCAGGGCTGATTTGCGCCGGGCTGACGGGACCGAAGGCCCGATCGTATTCTGCAACGGCTCTGCGGAGCGTGTACTTCAGTTTGAAGCCCCGGGTATGTGATCCCCTGCCTGAAGCATCGGGCATGTGAATCCCTGTCTGATTTAGATCGAATCACTACCTGCCGGAGCTCATTGGCTGACGGATGGATCGTCATGGCCCACAGTGTGAGAATTGTCATGATCCCATTCATCGAATATGTCGACCGCGGGGTTGGCCTTGAGACTGCGGTAGAAGCCGCTGTCATAAAAAGAGCGTATTCCCGCGTCATCACGCGCCGGTCCGCCGGGTACCGTGGTATAGATGCTAAGGTTGATCCGTCTGAAATATTTAAGACCGATCCCGATATCCTGTTTAAGCTGATCCGGAGACTGCCCTTCCATTCCGTACATAAGGTTGATCCACTGATAGTGTTCAGCCAACTGTTCGGGGGTTATGTGGGGCAGTCCTTTTCTTAATATATCCTCCCTGATGTGCTCATCGAAGGTCTCGACACCGCATCTGAACATGACATTAATACCGCAGGAACCGAAAAAATCGATAAAATAAGGGTTGCTGCGCCTGTATATATAATGTCCTTCGAGTATGACGGAAGTGATCCCGCTTTGACGGCAGACATCACGAATATAATTTATGGTGGTAAAAGGCAGTTCAGTATAGGAAGCGGAACAGGTGACATCAAGGCAGGATACTCCGGCCGCAGCTCCCTTAACCTGTTCAAGAACCTTTTTATTGACCGTGTCACAGGCAAGAACAGAGGAAGATCTGTCATCCTGATAGTCACAGAAGGTGCATTTACCCCATGAACATCCAAGGGATACCAGAAGGACGTTTTCTCGCGGAAGCGAGGAGGCAGTATCAAGCTGGTATCTTATAAGATCGTGTATCATACGGTCACCTCTGTCGTTTTATCGGAGGATTCATTGTCTTCATCGTCCTCTTTTTCAAGCAGTACCCCGGACTTGCGGCTGATGAACCTGGCAAGATATAAGAAGGGGGTATCGCACATTGCGATCAGCATTTCGATGAGTGATCCCGCAACGGCGATCTCAAGACAGTAAACTAAAGGGTATGTCCCGATAAAGGCAAGTATCGAGAAACCAAAATTCTCGGCGCAGTTACAGAGTATTGTGGAAAGATTGTTCCTGAACCACATATGTTTTCCGCCTGTTTTTTCCTTGAGCTTCTGGTAGAGGAGCACATCGCACCAGTTCGAGAGGATGAACATCAGGCCCGAAGCGGTCGTGATCCTTACGGACATGGCAAATATGGTCTTCATCCCGGGATCAACCACGTCATAGCTGTTCGGGACAAATACCTGCGTAAACAGGGCGAATATTATATAGGCGACCAGTGCTGCTGCTGCGATCCTGACAGCGTTCCGGCTGGATCTGTCGCCATATTTTTCATTAAGGATGTCGGTGGCAAGATAGGTCGAGGCGAACATGACATTGCCAAGAGCGGTCGAGATGCCGGCAATATCAACCTGTTTGGAGACCTGGATATTGGCAAAGACAACGGCAAGAGCCATCCATGCGTAAAGCCCTTTTTTGCCGAAGAGCCTGTCCATTACAAGAACGCCCCAAAAACAGACGATCAATTCAAGAATACCTAAAAATAAATTCATTGTTTCATACCTCATTATTGTATAAATGATCTTTTATCCGACAGGGCAGGCAGGAAACAATAAATCAAAAGCTCTGCGCACATGTACGCAGAGCCGGAAAGAATACATTTTGATCCCTTGTCAGCCCTGGTTTTGTTTAACGACAGGATGGTGCAAACGAACTGTCAGAATGTTATGATACATGCTCAGAGGCAACTTGTCAAGAGAAAAATAAAGCCGGCCAAGGATACCACGGATGCCTCAGATACTTTGGGAAAATTAAAAGTTTTTAATCTGTTTTTAATCTTCGCTAAAAGACCCTTTAAGGATCATTGTGTAGACTGTTTTATGTCAAGAGGCCAAAGACAAAAGATAAAATACAAAAGATCACGATCATATTTTTGATGAAAGGGCGGTATTTATTATGGATATGTTTGAAAAAGTCGACAAGTTGAGAGAAAGAGCAGATGTAAGCTACGAAGAAGCAAAGGACGCGCTTGAAAGATCCAACCAGGATATTCTTGATGCGATGATCCTTCTCGAGCGTGAGGGAAAGACCCGCAAGGAGGGCAACGGATTCTTCTCGACCGGCGGCAATACCGACAGCGCCGCTTATGATGAGAAGCAGGCAAGAAAAGAACGCATTAAGGAAAATGGCAGGACCTTCGGCGAGAAGGTAAAGGAGCTCTTCAGAAAGAGCACGGTCAATTATCTTGTGATCGAGCATAAGGGTGAAACCCTTATCAAGCTTCCGATACTTGCTTTTATACTTATCCTTCTGTTTGCCTGGTATGCAGCGATCATAGCAGTTGTAGTCTCGCTGTTCTGTAACTGCAAGTACTCTTTTGTGGGCGAGGATGACCTGAAGGCAGCCAATGATGTATGCGACAAGGCAGGCGAGATCGCTACCCAGGTAAGGGACAAGGTCGTTGACGAATACAATAAGTTGTAATAATATCCGGACCGGTCCGGCGGGTCTGTAAAAAGTATTGGACTTAATCCCCTTAAAATGAGATAATAATTGCAAAGCGGTAATCTGACATACTGCAGGAATATCGGAGAAGAAAAGGGGAATGCATCCATGAAAAAAGCCGGACTGAAGGAACGTTTCAGGTATTGGTTCGATACGAAAATGTCAAAGGGAACCGTAAGTATGATCAGGATGCTGACGGTTACCACACTGGTTGTGGTACTGCTTCTGGCTCTGATCATTACGGCGGGAGGTTTTTCCGAAGATGCGGGATTCTTATCGGTATTCTGGAATAATCTCGCCACTGTCATCAACGCATGGATGCCCTACGCCGACGAAGGAAGCGCGGGATATGTCATCCTGACTGCGGTTGCCGCCGTTGCGGGTCTGCTCGTTACCAGCGTGCTGATCGGTATCATTTCGAGCGGTATAGAAGAAAGACTTACGGGGCTCAGAAAAGGAAATTCAAGGATACTCGAGCAGGATCATAAAGTGATCTTAGGCCTTGTCCCCGGTGAATATGAACTGATCAGGCAGCTGATACTGGCTGCGGGCGATGAAAAAAGCGTTCTGGTGATCGCCGAGGAAATGGAAAGAGACGAAATGGAGGATCTGATACGTGATAATGTCGAAGTCCCCGATAACGTCAAGATCATTTGCAGAAATGTGGATATCTGCGATCCTGCGGAGCTTGGCAGGCTGTCCATACCGGACAGCCTTTCGGTCGTAATAAGTCCGATGGAGGACAGCCGCGTCATAAAAACCGTACTTGCGGTGAGGAAGGTCCTTAAGGAGAATACTAACAACGTTACGGTCGTAAGCGCTTCGGTAACACAGGACAAATACCTGCTTTCATCCCGGAGCATTCCGCTTATAATGCTTCAGACTTACGATATACTTGCCAAGATACTGGCTCATTCGGGCACACAGCCGGGTCTTTCGGAAGCATTTATGGAGGTTATGAGCTTCGAGGGATCGGAGCTCTATCTTGAAGCATTTCCGGAGGCTTTCGGGCTGACATTCCGCGAGATCACCGAACGTACCGAGGGAGCAACCGTCATCGGAATGGAGAGGGACGGTAAGATGGTATTGTGCCCGCAGCCCGATGAAATTTATAAAGAAGGTGCAAAAGTTCTTGTATTTACCGAAAACAGAGGCAAATACGGATTGATCGATGCCGTCGGGGCAAAAGAGCGGACCGGGAAGAATGCTTTTTTTACACGCGATACAAAGAACTTAAAGAAGGCGTCTGATTCCGATAAAGTCGTGATAATCGGTAGCAACGAGGTTACCGGTACGGTTCTTGGGGAGCTGCCTGAAAAAGAGACGGAGGTTGTATTTGCCGCCGTTTCCGAAAAAGAAGCAGCCGCGATCGCCGAAATGCCGGTCGGAAGGGAGGATCTTAAGATCTCATTCTCAAAGCTGGATACGGAAGATCAGGCTTCTCTGTACGAGCTTATGAAAGACGCGGGACATGTGATACTGCTCAGCCGTCATGACGAAGACACAGAGAGCGATGATATGGACAATATGCTGATGCTCATCAGGCTGAGGCAGCTTCGCGAAGAGAGAGGACTGGACTTCTCGATCGCAGCAGAGATGTTCAGCGAAAAGAACAGAGCACTGGTTTCAGCTTCCGATCCGACGGATTTCATTGTTGCCAACAACCTGTCTTCGATGGTGCTTGCGCAGATGGCGGAGGATCCGATGCTGTATCCGGTTTTTCATGAACTTCTGTCAAATGACGGTACGGACCTGTTCCTCGTAAAAGCTGCAGATGTTCTGCAGCCCGGTGAGACTTTCAGCATAAGAGAACTGAAGATGGGAGCCCTCGAAATGGGATGGGTGATCCTCGGATTTGTCGATAACCGTCCCGACGGACGAAGCGTAAACCTGAACCTGTCTCCCGAAAGCACGATAACGCCGGATGAGAAGGATTATCTTATTATGATAGGTCAGGAATGAATTTTTGGATAACATAAGGACAGCATGATGAACGAACATATTCTTGTAGTGGAAGACGAAGAAAAACTGGCCAGATTTATCGAACTGGAGCTTGTTCATGAAGGTTATACGGTCAGCAAGGCATTTGACGGAAGGACTGCTCTTGAAGAAGCTGAGAAGAACAATTACAATCTGATACTTCTTGATATCATGCTTCCGGAACTGAACGGGCTGGAGGTTTTAAGACGGCTGAACAAGTCCAATCCGACTCCTGTCATACTTCTTACGGCCAGGGATGCGGTCATGGACAAGGTGGCGGGTTTGGACGCAGGAGCGGTCGACTATGTCACTAAACCGTTTGCCATAGAAGAACTTCTCGCGCGTATCCGCGTTGCACTGAAACTGCACGGGACAGACAGTGCCCCCGCAAAGCCTGCCGCATCCGAAAAAAGTGAGGGTACTCTTAAATGGAATGAGCTGGAATTAAACGAGCCCAGGCACAGAGTGACATTTGCCGGACGTGAGATAAATCTCACAAACCGGGAATTTATCATGCTGAAGGTCCTGCTTGAGAACATGGATATAGTTATGTCCAGGGATACGCTGCTCGAGAGGGTCTGCGGTTATGACTATATGGGCGAGACCAATGTGGTGGATGTGTATATCCGCTTTTTAAGAACTAAGATAGATGAGGAATTCGGCGTGAAAATGATCCAGACCGTAAGGGGAGTGGGATATGTTATCAAATCCGAATAATAATACCGGCGGCAGCCAGAGAAAAAAAGTCAGATCGATAAGCCGCAGACTGGCTCTGAGCCGTATCAGGAAAAAGATCGCTTCAAGTTTTGCCAAGGATGTTCTTGTACTGCTGGCAGTTTTTTGTACTTGGCTTATAGTGACCGAGGTCAACGCAACGGGAAGATTCGATTTCAGAAACAATCACTATGAGCTGGTATATGATGAAACAGCAGAAGAAAAGTATGAATTTCCTCTGTTTAACAGAATAAGTGCGGTGCGCTATGATGTGACCCGGAAAGATACGGGAGAAACAGTTGTTTCGACATTTCCGTTTATATATGCGGGGGGAATAATTTCTGCGGCGGTGCTGGTTTTCGTGATCCAGATCATTGCCCACTGGATCAGTTACCCAATAGAAAATTCAAGAATAAAGCATATCCTGCGTCCTCTCGACAACCTTTCGGAAAAGGCTGATGAGCTTGCGCGTTACGATCTTTCCGAAAATAAATACGACCTTTCCGAAAATAAATATCATCTGATAGAGGACAGGATAGATAATATCGCTCCGGATGACGAAAAGCTGATCTCGCTCGGCGACGAGGATCTGGCCGGGATAGAGCGCGCGATGAATTCGCTTCTTATCAGGATAAGAGAGAATAACAAACAGCAGGCACGTTTCGTAAATGATGCTTCACATGAGCTGAGAACACCCATTGCCGTGATCCAGGGCTATGCAAATATGCTGGCAAGGTGGGGCAGGGAGGATCCGAAGGTCCTTGATGAATCGATCACGGCGATCCAAAATGAGTCCGAGAATATGAAACATCTCGTGGAACAGCTGCTTTTCCTTGCACGCGGCGATGCCGGCAGGATGCAGATGAACAGGGAAAAGATCAATCTCACCCGGCTTATGCGGGAGGTTTACGAAGAGTCGCTCATGATCGATGAGAATCATATTTACAGGCTGAATTCCTGCGATGAGGATATTTTCACCGAGGCCGACGAAAGCCTGATAAAACAGGCCGTGCGCGTGCTTGTGGATAATGCGGCCAAGTATACCCACGCAAGGGATGAGATAATCCTCGGAGTATATGCGGGCGCACAGGACACTGCCGTGATCAGGGTGCAGGATTCCGGCATCGGTATGAAGGAAAATGATGTCGAACACATGTTTGAGCGCTTTTACCGCGCGGATGAGGCACGTAATTTCAACGGAACCGGTCTTGGACTGTCTATTGCAAAGCTTATCGTTGACAAGCATGGCGGGCATTTTGAGATAATTTCGCGCGAAGAGCTGGGTACCAGGATCGATATCGTCCTTAAGCGTACCGCAGCTCCTGCGGCAGTGGCGGAAAAATACAGCGCGGATGACACCGGTACGGAAGAATATCGCGCGGGATGACGCAGGACAGAGTGATAAAATAGAATAATATCCTGCGGGACGGCAGAAAAACAGAAAAACTTCGCGCGGGATGACGGTGCGATCAATAAAGGAAGAAGGGAATAATACAATGGACAACAGGATATCATTTTCAAGTGATTATACAAAGGGGGCGCATCCGAAGATACTTGAACGTCTGATGCAGACCAATTTTGAGCAGAAAGACGGATACGGAACGGATGAACACTGCAGGAATGCTGCGGACAGGATCAGACAGCTGTGCGGTTGTCCGGGGGCGGACGTATTCTTTCTTACAGGCGGCACCCAGGCCAATCAGACCATCATAGACATACTTCTTAAGCCTTATCAGGGAGTGGTTGCGGCGGTTACCGGACATGTTGCGGCTCATGAAGCGGGCGCTATAGAGTTTTCGGGACATAAGGTATTAACTCTGCCCGGAACCGTAAAGCCCGAAGAAAGCGGTGATTTCGTATATTCAGACAGGATAGGAAAGATAAGCGCCGGGGCACTTAAGGAATTTATCGCGAATTTCTACCAGGATGAAAATCATGAGCATATGGTATTTCCGGGAGCGGTATACATTTCGCATCCTACCGAATACGGAACCCTTTATTCGAAGAAAGAACTGGAGGAAATATCATCTGTCTGCAAAGAATACAGTATCCCTCTTTTCCTGGACGGGGCCAGACTCGGATACGGACTTGCAAGCAGGAGAACGGATCTCACACTTAAGGATATAGCCGAACTGACAGATGTATTCTATATCGGCGGAACAAAGGTCGGGGCCATGTTTGGGGAAGCGGTGGTCTTTCCCAAAGGTGTGCCGACGGAGCATCCCATTCCCGTTATCAAGCAGCACGGAGCTCTTCTTGCAAAAGGATGGCTTCTCGGACTGCAGTTTGAAACTCTGTTTACGGATGATCTGTATTTTAAGATAAGCAGAAATGCCATCGAAATGGCAGAACTATTAAGAAACGGCCTGATAGAAAAGGGCTACCGGCTCTTTATCGATTCACCGACCAACCAGCAGTTTACGATCATTGAAAATGACCGCCTGAAAACTCTTGCCGAACATGTAAGATACGGTTTCTGGGAGAAAGCGGACTCTGATCGTACGGTGATCAGGCTTGCGACCGACTGGGCAACGACCCGGGAGGATGTTGAGACGCTGATGGGATATCTGTAGGTTACGGGCAGACTGCGGAAGGGATCGTATGAAATTATATGAGACGGGCATGTACGGCGGGAAATTCCTTCCGTTTCATAAAGGGCACCGGTTTTGCATAGAGACTGCGGCACTTGAATGCGAGACGGTATATGTGATACTCTTTGCAGGCGGGGCCGAGGAGGAGAAGATACTTAAAACCGACTCCGGAATATGGCTTTCCGTTGAGGAACGGATGCGGCAGCTGAACAGGCTTTGTGACCTGGCAGGCAGGGCAGCGCATGTTATCCCTGCACTGATAGATATTTCCTGCTTGAGACTTCCGGACGGATCAGAGGACTGGGACGCCGAGACTCCTCTGGTCAGAGAACTTATCGGAGGGCGACTTGATGCCGTATACAGCAGTGAAGAATCATATGGGGAATATTTCAGCCGGGCCTATCCTGAGGCTGTTCACAGGCTTGTTGATGTGAACAGGGTCCATTATCCGATCAGCGGAACAATGCTCAGGGCCATGAAGGAGGAGAAGGACAGGGAAAAATGGACAGTGTGAGAACCGGTAACATCCGAAAGAGCTTTGAAGAATTAAAATGGTATGAGTACCTTTTAGGGGCGGTAATGATATTCATTGCCGCCCGTGCTATGATACAGGGATTTATCCAGGGCTCGTCCGACGGCAATCCCGGATGGCTGACAGTAGTCAATTTTATAAGTGCGGTATGCGGTGTGATCTGCATCTTTTTTACCGCCAAAGCCAATATCAGCAATTTTGTGTTTGCATCGGTAAATACAGTAGTGTATGCGATATATCTCGTTTACTGGCATATCTGGGGCACGGCAGCCCTCGAGATATTTTTTTACATCCCGATGAATTTTATTTCGTGGTATTTCTGGGCGAAGCACCGCGATGAAACAGTTACACAGAAAACAAAGGCAAGAAAAATGACAATCGCACAAAATACGATATGTGCGATTGCCATTGTATGTGCCGCTTTGATCTATCACGGTATCCTTGTGAAGCTGGACGGTGAAGCAGCATGGTTTGATGCGTTTACACTCAGTATCGGGATAGTTGCAACGATCCTTGAGCTGTTCAGATTCCGCGAGCAGTATGTCTGGTGGATCATAACCGATATAGTCTCGGTCGGTATGTATATAGCTCATTTTGACGCGGTATACTTAACCAAAAGGAGCATTTACCTGATCATGGCCGTTATAGGACTGATCAACTGGGCGAAACTGAACAGGGAGCGCAACGCTTTGAATCAATGATCATCCGGGATGCTTATGCGTTAACAGTCTGCGGTTTGTCGGCATCGATCTCTCCGAGCAGACCGGATCTGTAAAGGATGGGGCGCAGGGCAAGATATATCACGACCGCAACAACCGAATTGATGACTGCATTGATGAGTGTTGCGTATGTGGTGACAGCTACAAGGGCCTTGATCGCCGATGCTGCTTTTTCGGCATTGGGGGTAAGGATGGTGTACCAAACGTATTTGAGGGCAGGTTCAAAAACACAGTTGAAACCAAGTCCTGCCACAGCTGAAATGATGGACCATTTTACAATGTATGTTTTGGGGTGATTGTGTGAGAGTTTGGATATCTTATGAGCAACAAGCCCTACGATCAGTGCGATCACAAGCTTGCATATAAATGTTCTGGGAGCCGATGCCGAATAACCGCCAAGGATATCGGCCAGGGAAAGTCCGACGGCTCCTGCGAGTCCTCCGTAAACGCCGCCTAAGAGCAGGGCGCCGAGTACAACAAATGCATTTCCGAGGTGTATTTTTGTGCCGCCTGCGTTGATCGCGGGAAATACCGCATAACCGACGTAGCACAATGCGGCCATAAGACCTGAATAGGTAAGCTTAAGCAGTGTCTTGTTTTTTTCATAAACTGTCATGATAAACGCCTCCGTTTTCTTTTTTGATTTACTTTTCTTTTTCCGCTTTACTGTTTTTCCTTAACCTTTTTTTCTCTCTTCTTTTGTCTTCCCTTTTTCATTTTTGTTCCCTTTGGCCTTTTTTACCTGTTTTTCAGGACTTGCCGGAGAGAAAAATATAAAGTCATCTTTGACAATGACAAATATATCATTTATGTGAACATATGAAAACTGTCAGAATTAAAGAAATATATAAGGTCAGAATTGATCATTCTAATATTCAAATGTATATTAATTAGTATACAATGGAAGATTATCAAATTATATGCATATATTTTATAATTGACACATAGACATCAGAAAGGATGTGAATGTGTTGATAGCTGATATTACGAACGAAGTTCTCGATCATATAAAGTTTTTAATGAACATAAAAGGGTGGACTACCTATAAGCTCGCGGAAGAAGCGGATGTACAGCAAAGCATAATATACAATATGTTTCGCCGTAAAACGCTGCCGAGGATCGATACTCTTGAAAAAATATGCAAAGGGCTCGGTATAACCCTGTGTGATTTTTTTGTATTCACTACGGATGAAAACAACTGCGGACCTTTGACCGTAGAGGAGCGCAGGCTTATAGAGATAAGAAGATGCCTGAAGGAAGAGAGAAGCCAGAGGCTTAATACTTTTGCGGAAGGCATGCTTGAATCACAGAAACTGGATGATAAGATCTGATGATGTGAATTCAGACTATGCATATTTTTCAAATAAAAATATTTGGACATTTATAGGAAGTTATGATAAAATTTCATATGATTGCAGAATGTATTATGGGGATACAATGTAAGTATCCCTTATTTTTTGGGAAAAGAGATTTATTGAGTTATGGAAACAGGTAACAATATTGTTTTGAACAATGTTCCGGAGGATGCTGCGCCTAAGGATCAAAAGAGATTTAAGGAAATCGCTGAAAAGATCCGGACATTATTATCAAAATGCTTTGTATATGAAGATTCCAAAAAGACAGTCAGGATGCTCATCATAAGGATGGTCGTTTTTCTTGCGATATTTGCGCTGTTCTTTTTGAATACGAAATTCTATATTAAGATCACAAAGAGCAAAACAACACTTGACTGGGTTCGCATACTGAAGCTTTTTCTGTTCGCGACCGTATGCACGGTACTTCCACTTGTTAAGCTTAAGCTGCCTAAACGCGCGGTGTACAGTGTTCAAATGGGGTCGATCGTGCTTGGATTCCTTATGTCATTCTGGGCCGGCGAGCATATCATTAATAATACGTGGCATGATATAAAATTAGTCGCGATCGTATTCAATCTTATGATCATGTTTGCCCTGTTCACGCTGTTCTATATCATCACAAACAGGCAGAAAGGCGCAATAATCGGTGTATACTGCTTCACGATCCTGTTTGCGACGATAAACTATTATGTCAATAAATTCAGAGGCGATCCCATTCAGGCGGCCGATATCTATACAACCGGCACTGCTCTGAATGTTCTGGGCAATTATACGATAGCGCCGATCTGGAGAATGATGGAGACTCTGTTTGCAGGCGCAGGCCTGTTCTGTCTTCTTATCTTTCTTCCTGCGGAGGAAAAACGTGTAAAAGGCTGGAAGAGGATATTCTATATCATTCCCGGCGGCATGCTTGTATTGCTGACCTTCTATACCTTTGCGGTTGCCGCTTATCCTCTCGATCAGGGTATCAAGGTCAAGACTTTCAATCCTCTTAAAAGTTATAAGACCAACGGCGAACTTCTGAACTTCTTCAGAGGCTTCTATTATATGCAGGTTTTTGAACCGGAAGGATATTCGAAGAATTCTGTCAGGGAACTGATGGATAATTCCGGTTACACGAGCGATCCCGTAGATCTTGACGACGGACAGAAGAATCCCAACATCATATTTGTGATGAATGAGAGTCTGATGGATTTTACATGGTTTGACAACGTGATCCTCTCAGAGGATCCCCTGGAATATATCCACAGCCTGAAGAAATCGGACAATGCGATCGTTGGAAAAATGGATGTCAGTGTATTCGGAGGCAGGACCGCAATAACCGAGTATGAGGTTATAACCGGCAATTCTGCGGCATTTTTCCCGGACAGTGCAGTTCCTTACGCACTGTATGTCAAGGATATAGAGCCTTCGATCACCTGGAACATGAAGGATCTGGGCTACTGCGGCAATATGGCATACCATCCCTACAAAGCGAAGGGTTACAGCCGTCCCAAGGCATACCCGAATCTTGGATTTACGGAATTTATCTCGCTCGAAACTATCAAGGAAAATCTGCAGGAAAGCGATTATCTGAGAAGCTTTGTTTCGGACAGTGCCGATACCAGGGATATAATCAGACTGTATGAAGAACAAAGAGCCAATACAGACGCGCCTTTCTACATCTTCAATGTTACGATGCAGAACCATGGCGGGTATGAAAGCGATTTTGACAACTTTGAGCAGGATATCCACGTTTACGGTGATCTTGCCGGAGATCTGCAGTTCAAAAGATATATAAATCTTGTCGATTATTCGGATGATGCTTTTAAGGAGCTCACGGATTATTTCTCAAAGGTAGACGAGCCTACGATCATCGTCACCTGGGGAGACCATCTTCCGAACCTGAGCACCGAGATGTATAATACACTGTACGGCAAGAGCAAGAGCAGCTTTACGACTGCCGAGAAATTCTCATATTATGAGACTCCTTTTGTGATCTGGGCTAATTATGATATCAATAAAGACGGCAGGTATAACGAAAGATTTAAGAATGTAAGTGCTAATTATCTGTCATCGATGGTCATGGATATCGCAGGTGTTCCGATGACGGCATATCAGAAATATTTGGTTGATATGCAGAAGGAGATCCCGATATTTACATCACACGGATATATTGACAAGGATCAGGTATTTTACGAACTGGATAATCTTGAATCTCCGTATTATAACGATTGGGTATTAAAATATCAGACATTTGAATATAATTATGAATTTGATCCGAAGAACAGGATCAGCTCGTTCTATATGCTTAAGACCGATAACAGCTCAATGGAAGCCGCGATAAAAGCCAAAGAATGATATAAAAAACGTACCGTGACAGGTCACGGTACGTCATAATGAGGATTGTCAAGCCTCTTCTCGAATTCATGTGCGGGAAGGGGCTTGTCGAATATATAGCCCTGTGCGAAGTAACACCTGCAATTCCTGAGCGTTTCAACCTGTTTGAGGGTCTCAACACCTTCGGTGATACATTCAAGTCCCAGATCTCTTCCCATCGAAACGACATGTGTATACATCAGGCTCGTATTGCTGCTCTTTTTATCGGAATCTTCGGGAAGGAAGCACTTATCTATCTTAAGAACATTCCAGGGGATCTCACGGATAATGTTTAAGGACGAATATCCGACGCCGAAATCATCGACCGCTGTATAGATCCCTTCATCCTGCAAAGCCATGACAACCTGTTTAAGCTGTGTGAATGCCACTTCTGAGGTTGTTTCCGTAAATTCTATCTCTATATATCTGTGCGGAACCTCATATCTGTCGATGACCTCAAGGATGTGATCGAGCAGGTCGACATCCACAAGGTGTTTACGGGAAAGGTTCACGGATATCTTAACCGCCTTTCGTCCGGCGGCCAGCCAGCGGCGTATATCCCTGCACACCAGATCGAGAATGTGGAAATCGAGTCGGCAGATTTCCATGCTCTGCTCAAGTATCGGAATGAATTCACCGGGCATGATGATCTTGCCGTCACATTCCCAGCGGCAGAGAGCTTCAGCTCCGACAATGTTGCCGGTCCTTATGTCAACCTTCGGCTGGTAATAAACTCTGAATTCGTCATTGTCAAGAGCCTTGGAGATCTTGGCCTGAAGCTTCATGTGCTTCTCTTTCATCTCAAGCAGCGCATTCTCGTATTTTACGATCGGACCGTTGCCGTCTTGACGGGCGATAAGAGCCGTAGATATGATCTTTTCGGTAATAAAACCGTAATGTTCGAGTATAAATTCTTCGGGAATGCTGAAAAGGCCTGCCCGTGCGGAGATCTGGATCCTCTTGTCGTTGGATTCGTCATAGAAAACCGGAGCACCCAAAAACGCGTCCTTGATCTTTTCGGTAAGCTCATTTTTGAATATGGCAACGAAATTGTCGCCGCCCATTCTGCAGACGATACCGTCCTTCCCGACAAGTGAAGTGATCAGGAGGAAATAATTGCGCATCGCGAGATCGGCCTTCTCACGCCCGATCTCCTGGTTGATAAGCGTAAAATGTCTCAGGTTGAAGCATGCGGAAGTGTATTCCGAAAGAGCATGACGGACATTGATGGCTTCTATGGCGCGTTTGAAGGACCGCAGATTGGGATAATTGTTCTCATCAAAGAATCCCATACGCTCAACGGCGTTCTGGAGTCTGTTAAGGCTGACAAAACCCAACAACGCACGCAGCATGATATCAAGCTTATGCTTTTCTTCATCGGTTAAGGGCTCAACATTATCCGACTGATAGAGTGTACCTTTTACAACAGCCATAGACCTTGTTACAAGGCGACGGGCAACAATGGGCCTGCCTTCGCTGCCGTCATCAAAATCGATGAGAACCTCGCCGTCACCGATCTTTTCCTGGCTGATAGTTTTGTAGAATTCTGTGACCCCTTTGGAAAGGCGGAAAAATTTGGCAATGTCTGTAAGAATTTCGATGAAATGATCCCGGTTGAAATTCTCAGGGTCGTTCATGGCGTCAACCATCTGCTCCAGAAGCTGATAATACCTGTCGGTTCGCTGTCTGTCCAAATTACATCACCCCTTTCCGTCTTTCATTTTTGTGGTATTGTGCAGTAATATATTAATTATAACACATAAGATGAAATTTGTGAAGTATTGTTGATATATATGGATATATTTAGTTACTATTCACAGCCTCACAAGCAGGAAAATGCAATATTTCCGATAATCCATAGCAAAATCCGACTTGAAACCTGATCGGACGATGAAGTATGATTTTAATTGAAGATCCCGGTCCTGCTGCTTACCCAGGGACTGTTTTTGCGGTGAGACCGGGATTAATGAAATCAACGGAGGATAAGGTATGTTAAGAACTGTAAGGGTTGAAAATGGTGAACTGCGCGGCCTTCCGGGCAATGATCCGAGAGTTACGGCTTTCAAGGGTGTACCTTTTGCTGCACCGCCGGTAGGAAAGAACAGATGGAGAGCTCCGCAGAAATGTGAGGACTGGGAGGGCGTAAGAACGGCATATGAATTCGGACCGATCTCGATGCAGGATACTCCCGGAACCGGTGACGGTCTGTATGACCGTGAATGGCATGTTGATCCCGAAATTCCGATCAGTGAGGATTGCCTGTATCTGAATGTATGGACATCGGCAAAGAAAACCGATGAGAAACAGCCGGTACTTGTATGGTATTTCGGAGGCGGATTCCAGTGGGGATATACCGCAGAGATGGAATTTGAAGGCGAAAAGCTGGCCCGCAGGGGTGTTGTAGTCGTCAGTGTCGGCTACAGACTCGGTGCGTTCGGTTTCCTTGCGCATCCCGAGATCACAGCGGAATCTCCGGATAAACCCGGTAATTTCGGACTCCTTGACCAGCAGGCAGGACTTAAGTGGGTTCGTAGGAATATTGCGGCTTTCGGCGGTGATCCCGATCGTATCACGATCGCCGGACAGTCTGCGGGCGGCGGAAGTGTAATGAACCAGCTGACCTGTGAAGAGAATTTTGATGATATAAAGGGCGCTGTGATCCTGTCGGGCATGATCAGGAATTTTGACCGCGAGGATGACCTTTTTAAGCCTCTGACACTTGATAAGGCCGAGAAAAAGGGCGAGGATTTCTTTGAATTCCTGGGTGTAAAAAGCCTTGAAGAGGCCCGCGGGATCGATGCATTGACGATCAGGGCAAAGTATGCCGAATTTGCACAGACGCATCCGAGAATGTTCCCGTTCATTGACGGCAAGGTATACAAAGAAGATGCCATGAGCCGTTTTATTGCGGGAAAACGTGCCCCGGTTCCCGTTATTTCCGGAAATACGGATGATGAATTC
Source organism: Lachnospiraceae bacterium (assembly GCA_024695205.1). Classification (GTDB taxonomy): domain Bacteria; phylum Bacillota; class Clostridia; order Lachnospirales; family Lachnospiraceae; genus RUG11977. The sequence continues at coordinate 7,122 of JAILIQ010000316.1, read as the reverse complement.
CGCATGGGCGGTATAAATACCGTAGAAAAGTCGGTAAAAACAGCATTCCTTGAAGCTCAGGCCAATAAACCCGACAGCAGGGAAATGTACTATTACAGATTTGCGCCGGATATTCCCGGCTGGGATCATGCGGGGACTTTCCATTCATGCGATCTGTGGTTCTTCTTTGAGAATCTCGGCAAGTGCTGGAGACCTTTTAAGGGAAGACATTTTGATCTGGCAAGGCAGATGTGCGATTATTTTGCCAACTTCATCAAGACCGGTGATCCTAACGGAACCGGATGGGACGGGGAAGCACTTCCCGGCTGGCGTGCATATACCGATAAAGACCGGGCGGAGATGGAATTCGGATCTGCAGGTTCGGTGCTGAAGAAGGAATTCCCGGGTTATGGCAGGCGTCTTGCATTTAACCCTTATCTTCCTTCATGGGAGTATATCCCGGACGGAGAACCCTATGTATTCGGTGACAGGGTATATGTATACGGCTCACATGACCAGTATGACAGCGAAACCTTCTGTATGGGCGATTATGTGTGCTGGTCCGCACCTGTGAACGATCTTGCGGCATGGCGCTATGAAGGCGTGATCTATCCCAAGACTTCGGATCCTTTTAATCCGGACGGACATATGTGTCTGTATGCACCGGATGTTACAGTCGGCCCGGACGGCAGATACTATCTGTTCTATGTTCTTGACAAGGTCAATGTTGTTTCCGTTGCGGTATGCGATACGCCTGCGGGAAGATACAAGTTCCTCGACTATGTTCATTATGTCGACGGAACCAGACTCGGAGACCGTGCGGGTGATGAGCCGCAGTTCGATCCCGGAGTACTGACCGAGGGTGATAAAACCTATCTCTATACAGGCTTCTGCGGAAGAGGCGATAAGTCCAGACACGGCGCAATGCTGACAGTACTCGGACCTGATATGCTTACGATCGTTGAGGAACCGAAGATCATCGCACCCGGAAGCGAGTACAGCGCCGGAACCGGATTTGAGGGACATGCTTATTTTGAAGCAGCTTCCATCAGAAAGAAAGACGGAAAGTATTACTTTATTTACTCATCTGAAGTAATGCACGAGCTGTGCTATGCGATAGCCGACGATCCGAGAGGAGAGTTTAAGTATGGCGGCGTGCTGGTAAGCAACTGTGATCTGCATATCGGATCATATAAGCCTGCCGAAGAAGCATCCGCATACGGGGCCAACAACCATGGCAGTATGATCGAGATAGCCGGCAAATGGTATATTTTCTATCACAGACATACCAACGGCAACTGGTTCTCAAGACAGGGCTGTGCCGAGCCTTTGGAGTTTACGTCCGACGGTCATGCGATCCAGACAGAGATCACTTCCTGCGGTCTGAACGGAGGCCCGCTTCCCGATGAGGGCGAGTATCCTGCGTATATTGCCTGCAATATATTCAACGACAGGCATGATATCTATGTAAATGACTCGGCAGCCAGAGTGGTTCAGAACGGAGGAGAGGAACAGTATCCTTATTCCTATATCCGTAAGATCACTGACGGGACAACTGTCGGATTCAAATATTTCGACTGCAGAAATGTCAGGGGACTTCGTATATTTACAAGGGCATATGCTAACGGATTCTTTGAGATTCGTGCAGCCTACGGCGGAGAGGTGCTCGGAAAGATCAGAGTCGAAGGGACAAATATCTGGACAGCCGGAGAATGTGTATTTGAAGGAACGGCATTCCCGGATGGAAAGCAGCCTCTGTATCTGACATTTAAGGGAACCGGCGGATGCAGCCTGAAGAGCTTTGAATTCCTGCATTGAGCAGCCAACAGATGAAATGATACGTGCATCATATGCAACACGTGACACAACGATAAAAAGACTGTGAGAGGCCATTATTACAGCATGTCTGCTTTTTAAAACAGGCAGACAAAGAATAAAAAATGAACCCGCAGGCAGTTTGCTTAAAAAAGCAGACTGTTTGCGGGTTTGTTTTTGGAAACCGGGTCAGTGATGATTTAATATTAAATCATTATTTAAGAAAATTGCGCAGCAGGAAACCGTAAAATTTCTTATACGGCTGATATCGCATCGGCAGATCGATCCACTGTTTCTTGTCAAGAATGCTTTTCTTGTGTGAAAATGTATCGAAACCTACTTTTCCGTGATATGCGCCCATACCAGATTCGCCGACGCCGCCGAAGCCCATGTTGTTGGTTGCAAGATGAACAACGGTATCATTGATGCAGCCTCCGCCGCATATAAGCCGTTCGGTAAAATATTTCGCGGCCCTGCGGTTGCGCCCGAAATAAAATGCCGCAAGAGGCTCGGGTTTGGTATTTATAAAAGCGATAAGGGATTTCAGTGAATTAAATGTCAGGATCGGCATTATGGGGCCGAAGATCTCTTCCTGCATAACTGGATCGTCCCAGGTGACATTATCAAGCACAGTAGGTTCTATCTTAAGCCTTTTAGCATCGGAGTAACCTCCGTATACCAGTTTATCACGGTCTATCAGTCTCAAAAGTCTTTCAAAATGCTTTTCATTGATGATCTTGCCGTAATCCGGATTGCTTACCGCGGAATCGGTATACTGACGCGAGATCTCTTTTTTTACGGCTTTGATAAATTCATCCTTAATGCTTTCTTCAACATAAACATAATCGGGTGCCACGCAGGTCTGCCCGCAGTTGAGATATTTACCGAAAACGATCCTTCTTGCTGCGAGGCGTATATTGGCATCCTTATCGACTATGCAGGGTCTTTTGCCGCCAAGTTCAAGTGTCACGGGAGTAAGCCTGTCAGCGGAGGCTTTTAAGACTTCACGACCGACATTCTTGCTTCCGGTAAAGAAAATATAATCAAATTTATTGTTCAGCAGATTTTTGTTTTCCTCGCGTCCGCCTGTGATACATGATACATGTTCGGGTCTGAATACGGCTTCGATCATCTTTTTGATGGCTTCGGAGGTATTGGGAGAATAAGCGCTGGGCTTTACGATACAGGTGTTTCCGGCGGCTATCGCATCGGCAAGAGGCGAAACGGTAAGCAGGAAGGGATAGTTCCACGGACTCATTATAAGTACATTTCCGTAGGGAACTGTCTTGATAACACTGTCACTTGCAAACTGGACCAGTGCGGTAAGAACGTGCTTATCGGATGCAAATCTTGCGGTGTGGGATATCATATATGATATTTCCGAGAGGGCAAGGCCGGTCTCGCACATATAACCTTCAAAATGGCTTTTTCCAAGGTCTGCCTTAAGCGCGTCATTCAGTTCATCAATATGTTCGTTTATATATCTGCGCAACTTCTTCAGTGAGCGGATCCTGAAGGAAATATCATATGTTTCCCCGCTTTCAAAGAATCTGCGCTGTTTCTCGACAATAGATCTGATCTCGTTATCTGTCATTTTTTCGTTATAACCTCCGTGATTATTTTTCCATTACAGTATAGTAAAATTTTTCAAGTTCCTTTGCAGTCATCAGCTTCGGTACGGGATAGAGCGGATTGCCTTCTTTTTCTGCAGTACGGGCAAGCCCGGGAATATCCTCTTTCTTAATTCCGGTGATCACATCGGGAATGTTAAGATCGTGCTTCATACGTATCACAGCATCAATAAACTTGCGCGCCCCGACTGCGTCACTTTCTTTTGGAGTGCTGAGACCTACGGTGACAGCCAGTTCATGGAGCTTGCGATGTGCGCTTTCGCCGTATTCTTCAAGCACGAACGGAAGGAGTACGGCATTGGCAAGTCCGTGAGGAGTGTTGTATTTACCGCCGAGAGAGTGGGCTACGCAATGAACATAGCCTACATACGATTTTGTAAAGGCACTGCCGGCGTAAAATGAGGCGTGGAGCATCTTTCTGCGGGCTTTCAGATTATTGCCGTCGGCATAAGCGGTACGGATATATTTGAAGATAAGACGAACGGCCTTGATGGCATCACGGCGGGACTCATGCGTCGTGGAATTGCCTATGTAGGCTTCTACGGCGTGTGTCAGGGCATCCATACCCGTACTTGCGGTAAGATGGGGAGGAAGGCTTACCGTAACTTTGGGGTCGAGAACCGCATATCTGGGAATGAGCGGGAAATCGCTTATCTGATATTTGTGACGGGTCTCGGAATCGGTGACTATAGCGGCAACGGTTGTTTCGCTTCCCGTGCCGGCAGTCGTGGGAATTGCGATAAGCAGCGGGATCGGCCTGAGAACCTTAAGAATGCCCTTCATCCTGATAAACGGTACATTTGGTTTTGCAATGCGGACTCCGGCTGCTTTGGCGCAGTCCATTGAAGATCCGCCGCCGAAACCAATAAGAGCCTGGCAACCTGTACTGTTATAGAGAGCAGCACATTTTTCGATAGTAAATGTTGTCGGGTTCGGTACGGTCTCATCAAAAATGACGCACCTGATATTGTTACGGGCAAGTGCATTTTCCAGGTCTTTGGTAAGACCGTAGCTTGTGATACCCTTATCGGTAACCAGTAAAACAGTCCCGATCTCCTTGTTTTTTAACATCGCGGCCAGTTCGTTCATATTGTTGAGTATCGTGGGTTTACGATACGGAAGGACCGGGATCGCCGCATGCATCACCTGCTGGAAAATGCGGCAATAGGCTTTTTTAAAGGGATTCATAACGTTCACTCCTTTGAAGATATTAAATCATAATATAATTATATTGACTGTATTTGATCCAAGCCAACAATATTATTTTAGAAAATAAAACCGAACTGTCAAGCCTGTCTTTAAAAAGGCTTAAAGTGGGAAAATAAGAGACCTTTTATGAAAACCTTGCTTGCACTGTAAACTATGTAGTGGTAAGATTAATTTGTGGAATTTTTATCAAATAATGATAACGGAGAGAACAATGAGGGCGATTGCAGCAGTAGATAAGAACTGGGCTATTGGAAACAGAGGCCAGTTACTTGTAAGTATCCCGGCCGACCAGCGCTTTTTCAGGGGGGAGACGCTCGGGAAGACCGTGATACTCGGAAGAAAGACCATGGATACATTTCCGGGCGGAAGACCTTTGAAAAGCCGGCGTAACATCATATTGACGAGAGATCCGAATTACAGTATTGTCGATGCCGAAACGGTGCAGAGTATTTACGAGCTTATGGAGCTGATCAAGGATGTCAAAAGCGAGGAAGTGTATGTTATAGGCGGCCAGAGTGTTTACGAACAGCTCCTCCCGTACTGTGACGAGGCGTACATCACCAAGATCAATTATGAATATCAGGCAGACGCATATTTTCCCAATCTTGATGAAGATGAAGAGTGGAAATGTGTTTCTGTTTCCGAAGAAGAAACATACTGGGATCTGGAGTACAGATTCTGTGTATATAAACGCAAAAAAAAGCTTCTGACGGGGGACAGGGAAGAGTGCCTTGATGAGCTTAAAAACGTAATAAATAACAAAAGCTGAAAAGGGAGGTTAAGGTATTATGAGTATTACAACCAGGAGTTTTGGCAAAACAGCCGCCGGGGATGATGTTACATTGTTCCGTATTGAGAATTCAAAGGGAATGGCAGCCGAGGTGATTGATTTCGGCGCCAATCTGGTTTCTCTGTATGTTGCGGACAGAAACGGCGAGTTCAAGGACATTGTACTGGGATATGACAGTGTGGAAGGTTATGAGAAAAATCCCTGCTTCTTCGGAAGCGTGATCGGCAGAAACGCCAACAGGATATCCAATGCCGCTTTTAAGATCAACGGAGTTGAATATCTGCTTGATAAGAACGAGAACGGCAATAACCTGCACAGCAGTTTTAATAACGGATTCCATAAGAGAATGTTTAAGACCGAGACGGGAAGTGATGGATGTTCGGTTAAATTCAGTATCTATTCACCCGATGGCGATGAAGGCTTCCCCGGAAATCTGAATGCGTCGGTTACCTACAGGGTTAATGAGGATAATGAACTTGAGCTGATCTACGAAGGTGTTTCGGATGCGGATACAATTCTTAACATGACCAATCATTCCTATTTCAATCTTGACGGTCATGATGCAGGAGAGGCTGTAGGCCAGAAGCTCTGGCTTAATTCTAAGGAATATACTCCGGCCGCACCCGACTGCATTCCGACAGGAGAGATCGTAAAGGTTGCAGGAACACCGTTTGATTTTACAACACCGCATGTGATCGGTGAGAGGATCGATAATGATGATCCGCAGTTAAAGATAGGCGGCGGATACGATCATAACTTTATGCTTGACATCGCGGGCGGGACAGTAGAAAAAGTTGCCGAACTCGCATCGGAAAAGAGCGGAAGAAAGATGACCGTCTATACCGATCTGCCTGCCGTACAGTTCTATGCAGGTAATGCGATCACCCCTCACAACGGCAAGGGCGGAGCATTTTATTCCAGAAGGAACGGAGTGTGCCTCGAAACACAGTTTGTTCCGGATGCGATCAATAAACCCGTATTCAAGAGCCCTGTATTAAAGGCCGGCGATAATTTCAGATCGATAACAAAATATGGATTTGGGATAACCTGATCCATATTGAAAATGTAGTTTTGGGACAATCTGATTCATAATAAAATACGGTTTTGGGATAATCTGATCCATGACAGAATACGGTTTTAGGATAACGTGATACATAACGAAATACGGATTCGGTATAGATCGGCTATTATTTAAATCATGATTTGATTGTATATCGCAATCGATATAAATACAGGATATTGAGGATAGTTCTACGACTGTATACAATATATGGAACCGAATGAAGTGCTCGGATATAATTAAATCATGATTTAGCGGAATTCATTTTTAAAGAAAGATGATCAAACGAAAAGATAAGTGATATAACTAAAAAAACAAATGCGGAGGCTGAAAATGAAAAGAGATAACATTGCGGATTATGTAAGGACCATCCCTGATTTTCCCGAGCCCGGGATCATGTTCAGAGACGTTACGAGTATTCTTCAGGACCCCGATGGTCTGAAGGATTCGATAGATGCCCTTATCAAAGTCCTTAAAGATGTGGATTTTGATGTGGTTGTGGGACCCGAATCGAGAGGCTTCATCTTTGGAGTACCGGTGGCATATGCACTCGGAAAAGGATTTGTTCCTGCAAGAAAGCCCGGCAAGCTCCCCTGCGAGACCGTTAAGATGGAATATGCGCTCGAATACGGAACAGC